>CAIXOY010000258.1 GCA_903921135.1 uncultured Gammaproteobacteria bacterium | reverse complement strand
GCCTTCGTGGCTGGCGGTGATGTCGAGGAAGGTGATCTCGTCGGCGCCCTGCTCGTTGTAACGCCGCGCGATCTCGACCGGATCGCCTGCATCGCGGATATCCACGAAGCGCACGCCCTTCACGACGCGGCCCTTGTCGACGTCGAGGCAGGGAATGATCCGCTTCGCGAGCCCCATCTCAGCCTCCAGGCGCCTGATCGCACCAAACCTGAGCTGCGCGCAGATCCAGCGTGCCCTCGTAAATCGCACGGCCCGTGATGGCGCCGCAGATGCCCGTCTTCTCGATGGCGGCAAGGGCTTGCACATCGGCAAGCGTTGCCACACCGCCCGATGCAATCACGGGAATGCCGCCCTGTTCCGCGAGTTCGCGCGTGGCTTCCAGGTTGACGCCGGAGAGCATGCCGTCGCGCGCGATATCGGTGTAGACGATGGCGCTCACGCCGGCCTCACGGAACCTTTGCGCGAGATCCACCGCGCGCACTGCCGAAACCTCGGCCCAGCCCTCGGTGGCGACCATTCCATCGCGCGCGTCGATGCCGACGATCACGTGCCCCGGAAACTCCGCGCAGAGCGCTGCGACGAAATCGGGATCCTTGACTGCCTGCGTGCCGATAATGACCCAGCGCACGCCCATGTCGAGGTAACGGGCTGCGGTGTCGCGGCTGCGGATGCCGCCGCCGATCTGCACTGGCAGTTCCGGAAAGGCCCCGGTGATGGCGCGGACCGCAGCAGCATTCACCGGCTCACCCGCGAAAGCACCGTTAAGGTCCACGAGGTGCAGCCGCCGTGCACCTTCCTGGACCCAGCGCGTGGCCATGGCGAGCGGGTCGTTGCCGAAGACAGTGGCCTCGTCCATGCGGCCCTGACGCAGACGCACACAGGCGCCATCCTTGAGATCGATGGCGGGAATGATCAGCATCGTCCGTTCCAGTTGCAGAAATTGCGGAGCAATTGCAGGCCCGCTGTGTGGCTCTTTTCGGGGTGGAACTGCACGGCGAAGAGGGATCCACGCGCGAGCGCGGCGGCGAACTCGAGCCCGTACTCGCAGCCGCCCGCGAGTTGCGCGCGATCGGCCGGGTCCACGTAGTAGCTATGCACGAAATAAAAGCGCTCGCCGTCGGGGATGCCTGCCCACAGCGGGTGCGGCTCCTGTGCGACACGGCTCCAGCCCATGTGCGGCACCTTGAGGGCGTTGCCTTCCTCGTCCTGCATGCCATCGGGAAAACGGCGCACGTGACCGGGCAGGACGCCAAGGCAGTCCACGCCGTCGTTTTCTTCGCTGTGATCCATCAGCGCCTGCAGGCCCACGCAGATCGCGAGCATCGGGCGTCCGGAAGCAGCCGCAGCGTGCAGCACCGGTACCAGACCGAGGCGGCGGATCTCGCCCATGCAGTCACGGATCGCGCCGACCCCGGGAAAGACGACACGATCTGCCGCACGGATGAGTTCGGGATCAGCGGTGACTTGTACCTCGGCCTCCGGTGCGACATGCGCGAGCGCCTTGGCAACCGAGTGCAGATTGCCCATCCCGTAATCGATGACTGCGATGCGCTGTCTCATGCCCGGAGAACGCTCAGAGGCTGCCCTTGGTCGAGGGCATCGCGCCGGCCTGGCGAGAGTCCACGGCCGCTGCCATGCGCAGCGCACGACCAAAGGCCTTGAAGACCGTCTCGGCCTGGTGGTGCGCGTTCTGACCGCGAAGGTTGTCGACGTGCAGCGTGAGCTTGGCGTGGTTCACCAGTCCCTGGAAGAACTCGTGGAAGAGATCGACGTCAAAGCCGCCGATCATCGCCCGCACGAAGGGAACGTGAAATTCGAGCCCGGGACGGCCGGACAGATCCACCACCACGCGCGACAGCGCCTCGTCCAACGGAACATAGGCGTGGCCGTAACGCACCAGCCCGGCCTTGTCGCCAAGGGCCTGGGCGATGGCTTGCCCCAGCGTGATGCCGATGTCCTCGACCGTGTGGTGCGCGTCGATGTGCAGATCGCCCTTGGCCTCGATGTCGATGTCGACCAGCCCGTGACGGGCAATCTGGTCGAGCATGTGCTCGAGGAAAGGAATACCGGTGGAGAGTTGTGTGCGTCCGCTGCCATCGAGGTTGATGCGCACGCGGATCTGTGTCTCCAGCGTGTCGCGGGAGACCTCGGCAATTCGCTCTGCCATGCGATTCGTGCCTCGTCGGGACGGGAACTCCGTGAAGGGACGGAGTATAGCCGCGCAGCCTTGCCGCGATCCCGCGTGAATGCAGGCATTACTGTGACGGCACCTCTGGACGCCCGGCCGCGCGGGCGGGCACGATGCCGCAAGATCGCCCGGGCAAAGCCGCTGACCCGATGCGCTGACGACAGGCCCGGCCGAGCAGACACACCGTGACCTCCACGCCCTCCAGAGAAGTACCGCAGGATCTGCAGGACGGCACCGTGGCCGCGCGCCTGCTCGCCTGGTTCGACCAGCACGGCAGGCATGATCTCCCCTGGCAGCGCGGGATCACGCCCTACCGGGTATGGGTCTCGGAGATCATGCTGCAGCAGACGCAGGTGGGGACGGTGATTCCCTACTTCGAGCGCTTCATGACGCGCTTCCCTGGCGTGCGCGCGCTGGCCGATGCGCCGATCGACGATGTGCTGCATCACTGGACGGGGCTGGGTTACTACGCGCGTGCGCGGAACCTTCACCGCGCGGCGCAGAAGGTGAGAGACGAGCATGCGGGGGTCTTCCCCGACACGCTGGATTCACTCTGCGCACTGCCCGGAGTTGGCCGATCCACGGCGGGAGCGATCCTCTCGATCGCCTGCGGTGTGCGGGCGCCGATTCTGGACGGCAACGTGAAGCGCGTGCTGACCCGGCTCTGCGCAATCGAAGGCGATACCTCCCGCGGCGCGACGCTGGAAGAACTCTGGCGCATCGCGGAATCACTCATGCCGCAGAAGCGCTGCGCGCACTACACGCAAGCGATCATGGATCTGGGCGCCACGCTCTGTACCCGCAGCCGCCCGGCCTGTGTGCTTTGCCCGCTCGCTGCTTCGTGCATCGCGCGCGCCGAGGGCTCGCCGACGCGTTATCCCTCACGCAAACAGACGCGGCGCATCCCGGAGCGCCACTGCCAGATGCTGGTGATCCGCAATCCCGCGGGGGAATTCCTGCTGGAGCAGCGCCCGCCCGCGGGCATCTGGGGCGGTTTGTGGAGCTTTCCCGAGATCGACTCCGCCACCGATGCCGCCACAGCGTGCGATCGCATCGCGGGCGAACCGGCGGCGAGCCTCCACCACGGTACTGCCTTCCGCCACACCTTCAGCCACTTCCATCTCGATGTGAGCCCGGTGCACATCCGCGTCGCAGGCCTGGGCCGTCACGTGCTGGAAGACCAGCGCCTCGCGTGGTACAAGCCGGGCCAGCGTGCGCTGGGCCTCGCGGCGCCCGTGAAAAAACTGATCGATGCCCTCTGCCCGCCGGAGACCGCCCATGAGCCGTAGCGTTTTCTGCCGCAAGTACCAGCGCGATATGGAGGGGCTGGCGCAACCGCCCTTCCCCGGTGCGCGCGGGCAACGGGTCTTCGAGTCGGTGTCCAAACAGGCCTGGCAGGAATGGATCGCGCACCAGACGCTGCTCATCAACGAGCGGCGCCTGAACATGATGGATCGCACGGCGCGGGCCTTCCTCGAAGAGGAGATGGAGAAGTTCCTGGCGAACGAATCCGTGACACAGGCCGAGGGCTACGTACCGCCGCCGGCTGATGGCGCGCACTGAAGCCTTGTAACCACCTTGCGGGCGCCCAGGCGCCCGCGCCAGGGACTCACTCGAAGGGCTGCAATTCCTTGTCTCCGTACTGCAGCAAGGCGGGGCGGTGCAGTTCGTGCTCGCGCAGGATGCGGCGCAGGAAGTAGCGAAGGAACTCCGTATCACGCTCCGGCCCGCTCGCCAGCACCAGCTGCTCCAGCTGTGCGTTGGCCTCGGCCAGATCCTCAACGCGGCGCCCCAACAGCGCAGCGATCTCGTCACGCTCGATGGCGTCGAAAGCGGGCCCCAACGCATCCGCGCGCTGCAGCGCGAGCGAAAGGCGATATGGCTGGTCGAGTTCGTAACGGCGACCCTCGTCCGGCGCGGCATCACGCAGCACGCCAAGCTTGTGCACGAGCGCATCGAAGGCCGGCGCACGCAAGGTGGGCGTGAGCGTGTACGTCGGCAGTTCGGGCAGCTCGACGTCGATCAGCTCGGCGATGCCCGCAAGCGCCGCACGCCCCCAGACGATGGACCAGGCCTGGTACATCGCGTGATCCTCGCCGGGCTGCGCACCCGCCACGAAGTGCGACATCACCAGCGAGGTGCAGAGGTTGAAGCGCAACGCATGGAAGCGCACCACGTCGAGATCGACCGCTCGGCCCGAGACCTTCGCGTAATGACGGATCGCGTGCGCAAGACTGCCCAGCGGCTCACCCAGATCACGACTGAACAGCCCGCCCAGATCGGCCAGCGGATCGCCGAGGTAGGCAAGCTCCATGTCGATCAGTGCGGTGACGCGCCCGTCCTCGAACATGAACTGCCCGGAGTCGGCCTGCAGGCAGGACATCTCCGTGCGTCCCTCGGGAATGTTGCGGTAGACCCACTGCACCGCGAACTCCCACATCGGCTCCGGGCGACGCTTGGCCTTGCGGAAGTTCTCGACCCAGGCATCGAAATCGCCCAGCGCGAGCCCGCGTGAACCGGCCGCACGCTCCAACCCCCAGGCCTCGAACTCCTCGACGGGAATGCGGTGGAGTTCGGCGATCAGTTCGATGTAGTGCTCGAGCACACTGCGCTGCTCGTCCGGGTCTTCTACCGTGCCCAGATTGAAGCGCCCGGGCACGCGCTCCATGATCAGGCCCTTGGGTTCTGGGCAGAGGCCGTAGACATGGGGCACGCGCAGGCCGTGCTTTTCCATCACGCGGTAGACGTTCCACTCGTGATCCAGCACCGAGGCCACGCGCTGGCCCTCTTCCCAGCCGCGATCGCCGCGGAAGTAGAGCGGCAGGAGTTGACCGTCTTTCTCCAGGTCGAAGAACCACGCCGGGCGCCAGCGCCCTTGCCGCTGCAGATTGCAGACACGCCCCCCGAGTTCTCGCTCCACCCAACCGAAACCGCGCTGCCATTCGGGTTCAAGCGCGGCGAGTTCGGGATTGCTGGCGTGGTTCATGAGAGACCTCGGCGGCGGTACTGAATTGGAACGCATGCTAACAGGGCCGTCCTTGTGTGGGAGCCGGCCATGCCCGCGACAACAGGCCCCGGTGAATGGACCATGCCCGAGGCTTTTTCTTGACGCGCCCCCGGGGGCGCCGGTTAAATACGGCCCTTCTCGCGCCCAGGTAGCTCAGTTGGTAGAGCAGGGGATTGAAAATCCCCGTGTCGGTGGTTCGATTCCGCCCCTGGGCACCACCCACCCCAAGCACGCTCCGCGGTTCAATTCCGCTCTTCCGCGTGCGTCACGGAACGGAGCACGCCCATGGCATCCCTGCCCGAACTTCTGGCCCAAAAAGCCGCTCTCGACGAGCAGATCGCCCGCCTGAAGCGCGAAGAACGCAGCAAGGCCGTCGAAGAAGTCCGCGCGCTGGTAGAGGCCTACGAGATCAGCGCCAACGAGATCTTCTCCTCGGGCGCGCGCAAGCCGCGCGCCACCAAGGCCAGCGTGGCAGCCAAGTACCGCAACCCCGAGACGGGTGAAACCTGGTCCGGCCGCGGCCGCAGCCCCAAGTGGCTCGAGGGCAAGGACAAGGCCGCCTACGCCGTCTGATCCCCGCGCGAGGGGAGCCTCCTCCCCTCAGTTTCCCAACCAGCCGCGCACTTCCGCGATGGTGGGTATCCGCCCGCTGCATACCAAGCGCTCATCGACCACCAACCCCGGCGTGGACGTGAGCTCGTAGGCCATGATGGCCGCCATGTCTTTCACCTTGAGCACCTCGGCCTGAACGCCGGCGGCGGCAATGGCCTCTCGCGCGACAGCCTCGAGCTTGCGGCAATTGGCGCAACCGGGGCCGAGTATCTTCACGACACGCATGATCCTTCTCCTTGTGCAAAAACCTGATCAGAGCGCCATATCGATCCAGGCCCCGTAGAGCAGGCCCGCGCACACGCTGAACACCGCCACCAGACCCACGTACGCCGCTGTTTTACGCCGTCCGATCACCGCCGCGACCATCAGCATGCTCTGCAGGCTGAGCTCGGGATCCGCCATCAGATAGGCGAGCAAAGGGCCGGGGTGCATCCCGAGGTCGAGGAACATGCGCGCCACCGGCACTTCGACCAGCGTGGGGAAGTACATGAACACCCCGAATCCCACCGCAATCGCATTGGCTGCGAGCGTGTTGCTTCCCGACATCGCCTCGATCCACTCGGGCCGGATCAGTGTGCGCGCCATCCCGACCACGAACACACCCGCCACCAGCAGGGGGAAAATCTGCTTCATGAAGCGCCAGGCTTCCCACAGCCAGCTCCGTGACTGCTCGGGCGAGAGGCACCGGCCGCTTCGCCAGACGGCCCACGCGGCAAGCGCGATCGCCACGGTTCGCCCCGTGAGGATCACACGCAGGCCCGCCGCGTGCGGCTCAAGACGCAGCGTCGCGAACAGCAAGGTGAGGCAGGCCAGCACCAGCGCGACACGCGTCCAGATGTTGGCGCCTTCGATGATGCCCTCCAGACCGCGCCAGGCGCTGATGGCGAGCAGGACCATCAGCGCGATGAGCACACTGCCCTGCACGCTCACGCCTTCTTCACCGCTGGCTGCATCGAAGGGCACCCAGGCGAGCAACGTCGTCTGCCAGGCGAGCGCGCCGGGCACGGGCAGGTCCGCGGCAAACAGCGTGGCCGTCAGGGGCCAGAGCCTGAGCGTCCCGGCCACCAGAAGCGCCAGCAAAGCGAGCAACAAACCAAGGCTCGCGGCATCCATTCGCGCCTCGTCGCTGGCGAGAGGGTTCACTGCGGCAGAGACCGGGGCATCGTCGTGGCGGAAGATCGTCGCCATCAGCAGACCGATGCCCACGCCAAAACACAAACACAGGATCAGCCGCGCCACCGCGAAGCCGGGCCCCAGAATGCTGCCCGTGTAGGCGAGCGCCATCACGTTGCCCGCCGGCGCAAAGAACAGGAAACAGATGGCCGGCCCAAGACCCGCGCCCTTGCGGTGGATACCCGCGAAAAGCGGCACGATGGTGCATGAGCACACCGCAATCAGCGAACCCGCGAGCGCGGCGGCCGGATAGGAGACGCGCGCAGGCGCATTGCGCCCCAGCCAGCGGGTAACGCTGGATCGGGGAATCAGTGCCGTCCTGGCGCCGGCGATGAAGAACGCGGGCAACAGGCACAGCAGCACATGCCCCGCCAGGTACGCAGCCAGATTGCCCGCACCGGCCTGAAGTACTCGCAGCAGTTGGTCCATCAACGATGCCTCGCGCCCTCAGGGAGGACCCACGAATCGGGTTGAGCGCGGGCCAATGCTGGCAGGAGCGGGCCGGAACGGTCTTGATGCAGGTCAGTGCGGACCGAAAGGACGACAGTGGCGCTGTCAGCTCAGGAGCGCAGCAGTTGCCCACGCCCTTTTCCGGCTGGGATCAGGAATCGGCTACCCTTTCGCCCGGTACCAACGTCGGCCCACCGCCGCCCGCACACATCGGAACACACCATGAGCCATCAGGACGCACACGCCCTCGGCATGACCTGGGCCGGCGACACCGGCTTCGCCCGCCTGCCCCGCGACACGGACGGACGCACGCCGGACCTCGCCATCCTGGGCGTGCCTTTCGATCTGGCCACCACCAACCGCCCCGGCTCGCGCTTCGGGCCGCGCGCCATCCGCGAGCAGTCCACGCTGACCGGAGAATTCGGCGATGCGCTATGGCCCTGGCAGCCCGGCGTACTCGCAGGACGTACGTGCATCGATGCGGGCGACGTGGCCTTCCGGCCCGGTTCCACACCCGAGATGATCGCCGCAACGCACGAGCGTGCCGGCCGGCTGGTCCGGCAGGGCACCGGCGTGGTCGGACTGGGTGGAGACCACTTCGTCAGCCTGCCCCTGCTGGAGGCGCATTTCCCCACCTACGGGAAGATGGCGCTGGTGCACTTCGATGCCCACAGCGACACATGGGAGTACGGACCCGAGGATCCGCTGCACCACGGCAATATGTTCCTGAAAGCCGCGCGCGACGGGCTGATCGACCCCGCGCATTCCGTGCAGATGGGCATCCGCACGCCGAACGAGACCCACGGATTCAACGTGCTCGACATGAACGCGCTGGAGGGGCTTTCCAGCGCCGACATCGCCACGCGCATCCGGAGCATCACAGCCGGCATGCCGATCTACCTCACCGTGGATATCGACGCCCTCGATCCGGCATTTGCACCTGCGACCGGCACCCCGGTGGTGGGCGGCCTCAGCACGGCTCTGCTGCGCGGCGTACTGCACCGCTTGTACGGGATGGACATCGTCGGTGCCGATATCGTGGAAGTAGCGCCCCACTACGAGGGACCCGCCCAGATCACCGCTGTTGCCGGTGCCACCATTGCGCAGGATCTGTTGCACTTGCTGGCGGGCGCGCCGCGGCGCGCGCGCCTTCTTGCCTGAGAACCGGGCTAAGACGGGGCCCTCACACCTGCGACCGGCGCGAGCGTACGGGTGCTCTCGCAGAGCCGGAAACCCTCAGGGACGCGGCTTGATCGCAACCACGAAGCCGTCGGGTATCTTCTGGTAGCCAATGTGGAAATCACCGTTGATGTCGCCGATCAGCAGCGTGTCGCCGACGAAGGCGATGGCCACGGGGTTACGCAGGCCGGAGGCAATCACCTCCACCTTGCCGTCATGCGTCAGGTGATAGACCTTGCCATCGTCCGTGACAGGCAGGTTGGGTCCGATGTTGGGCTGCTGCATGATGCCGACATCGTTGTCCCAGTCACCCGCGTCCGTGATGAAGAGATCGCCCGCGTACTTGCCGAAACCGGCAGGCGCGAGAGCCATCGGACCGGGTTCATGCAGTCCCGTTGCATAAGGGGTGTCATCAATCGTGCCGTCGGCCGCAACGCGCCAGATGCGCGCTCCGCCCTCGGCGGTCTCAGCGCGGTTCCGCGCGTCGGGCCGGGTGGCTCCAAGAAGCATGGTCTTGCCGTCCGGCGTGAAGGCGATGCCCCGTGGCGAGCCGTAGCGCGTGATATCGATGGTCTTGAACGGCGAGCAGTGACCATCAGGGGTGATCTGGTAAATCGTGTGGTTGCTTGCCGTGGTGATCCACATCCTGCCCGCCCAAGGGCTGCCCTCGGGGCCGAAGCGGGCGAAAAAGGCACCCGCACCGGGTTCACCATGCCCGTTGTCGGGCAAGTAGCAGATCAGGGTGTCCAGACCAGTGGCCGGATCGATTCGCGTGACCGCATTGGGCAGGTCCCAGCCGCCCGCCCGTTCAGGTTCGTTGAAACCGGCGGCGTAGATCTGCCCCTCGTATTTGCCAAAACTAGCCGGTGCGATATCGAAGGTGTAGGGCGCATATCGCTTGGTCGATGCGATCGTATCGACCTTGCCGTCGAGCCCGACTTTCCAGATGTACCCGGCCTTGCCGTCGTCAGAGGCCAGCACGGTCTTGTCGTCGATCACGTGGAAATCGAAGGGATCGAACATCTTCGAGCCCGGCTTGACGATCACCTCGGCGCTGAATTCCGGCGACGTCCGGATGGGCGGCAGGGAAAACAGGTTCTGGTAGTCCGCCTTGGTGACGGCGTAGGACATATCGACCCACTCGGCGGTCTGTTTCTCCTCCGCCTGCAGTTCCATCCCCGGAGAAAGTAGTGCGGCGCCCGTCATTGCCACGAGCACCAGCGCCTGACACGTTCTCATAGCAGTCAACACCTATGTAAACTGACGTGGCTGATTCTGGACCCGCGCGATGTCCGCTGCAACTGCCGCCAGCTGTCAGACGTCATTGCACGGGACACTGTCGCTGCCAGCCGCAGGCCCGTGGATCGGCGGCGTGGGTGGAGCGGCTGCTTGCCCGCACACGTCCCGATTGATTAGCCTCGCCCCCGACAGTTTCAAGGGATACGACCATGACCGCACGGCACCGCCGATCGTTTATCAGGCATGCCGCGCGACTGGCAGCGGCTGCGG
>CAIXOY010000257.1 GCA_903921135.1 uncultured Gammaproteobacteria bacterium | reverse complement strand
CTCGCCATGGCCGCGAGCTACGACCCGGATCCCAAAGCACCGAACGGCTTTCGCCTGCCGTTCAATCTGGAAACAGGCGAGCTGATCCCGCAACGCTGGGCGCGCTGGCTCGCGCATGACCCGGTGAACATGGTGCAGAAGCACCGCGCAGCGCTTCGCACAATGCGCGGCCTCTGGATCGACTGCGGCTGGCGCGACCAGTACCACATCCACTACGGCACGCGGCAGCTCTCGATGAAACTCGCCCGCGCCGGCATCACGCACACCTACGAGGAGTTCGACGACACGCACTCCGGCATCGATTACCGCATGGACCGCAGCCTGCCCTTCCTCACGCGCAGCCTGGCGTTGCGCTGAGCGAATGACGGCAACACTCACGCCGGAAATCGCCGTCAACCGCTTCGGGCTGGGAGCCCGGCCGGGGGAACTCGCGTTGGCTGCGCGCAATCCGCAGGCATGGCTGGAAGCCCAGCTTGGCGCACTGGAGTTCGATGGCGCTGCAGGCAGTTCCACGGCGGTGCTGGAGCGGCTGGGGCGACGGCTCTCGGACGGCGATGCCCGTACGCCCGTAGACCCGGATGACGTGAAAGCCATCGTGGCGATGGGTGAGGCCATGGCCGCGGACACGCTGTCGCGCGCCATCAGCGGTACCCGGCCTCTCGCGCACCGCTTGCTGGATGTGTTCTCGAACCACTTCAGCGTCTCTGTGGGCCCCACGCCGATGCGGGGGCTCGCGGCCACGCTGGAGCGCGAGGCCATCGGGCCGCATCTGGGCGGGCGTTTCAGCGACATGCTGCTCGCGGTCGAGAAACATCCCGCCATGCTCACCTACCTGAACAACGCGCAGTCGGTGGGGCCTGGCTCGCGCCTGGGGCGCCGGCAGACGCGGGGGCTGAACGAGAACCTCGCCCGCGAGATCCTGGAACTCCACACCCTCGGCGTGGACGGCGGTTACACACAGGCCGATGTGCGCGAGCTCGCGCTGGGTATCACGGGCTGGAGCCTGAGGATCGCGCCGGGGGGCGCGGGGCCCGGTTTCCTGTTCCGTGAGGCCACCCACGAGCCCGGCATGCGGCAGGTACTGGGAAAGCGCTACGGGCAGAGCGGGCTCGCGAAGGGCGAGCAGATCCTGCACGATCTTGCCCGGCATCCGTCCACCGGAAAACATCTGTGCCTCAAACTGGCGCGGCATTTCATCGCCGACGAGCCGCCGGCCGGGTTGCTTGACGCACTTGAGGCACGCTGGCGCGAGACCGAGGGGGACATTCCCGCCGTGGTGCGCGCGCTGCTGCGTCACCCCGAGGCGCTCGCCCCCACACAACGCAAGCTGAAAACGCCGCGGGAGTTCGTGGTGTCGGTGATGCGGGCGGCAGGGCTTGAGTACTCGGCAGAACTGCCCGGTGTGCTGACAGACCTGGGCCAGCAACCGCTCGGAGCGGGTTCTCCGGCCGGCTTCAAGGATGTGGCGAGTGCCTGGGACGGCGCCGAAGCGCTGATGACGCGCATAGATTGGGTCGAACAACTCGGCGCGCGCATCCCGAAAGGGGATCCGCTGGCGATTGCGCGCAGTGCTCTGGGCGGGTGGCTGAGCAAGCGTACGATCGCGGCGATACAGCGCGCGGACAGCCGCCGGCAGGCACTGTCGCTGCTCTTCATGAGCCCGGAATTCCTGAGGAGGTGATCGCGATGCAACGCAGGCAATTCCTCGGTCTGGGTGCAGTGGTGTCTGCGAGCCTGCTGCTCGGCGCTCACGCACTTGCGCGGCCTGCCTCGGCCGCGCGGCGCTTCGTGTGGATCAATCTGCGCGGCGCGATGGACGGGCTGCACGCGGTGTTGCCCACCTTCGACCAGGATCTCGGAAAGCATCGCGCCGCGCTGCTTGACGCGGTGGAATCGGGCCTGCTGCCGCTCTCGGGGGGCTTCGCGCTTCACCCGGAGCTGAAAACGCTGCACGCATGGTTCCTCGAAAAAACGCTGTCGCCGGTGGTGGCGGTGGCATCGCCCTATCGCGAACGCTCGCATTTCGCGGCGCAGGACGTGCTGGAGAGCGGGCTGTCGCCCGCCGATGCGGAGAGCGGCTGGCTGGCACGCGCGCTGGCGGCCTCGGGGCGTGAGGGCGAGACGGGTATGGCGATCGCGCGGTCGGTGCCGGTGGTGCTGCGGGGCGATCAGGCTGCGCAGACCTGGTTTCCCTCTGCGCTGCCGCCCGCGGATCTAGATCTCTATCAACGTCTGCTCGTGCTCTACGACGGGGACCAGACGCTGCATGCGCGGCTGCAGGAAGGCATATCGACGCGTGCCTCGCTCGATATGAGCGGCGCATCACCGGCGGAACTGCGACGCCCGAGCCTCGCGAGCCTCGGGCGGGCCTGCGGCGAGATGCTGGCAGAGAACCCGGCGCTCTGCGGTGCGACGCTCGAGATGGGCGGCTGGGACACGCACAACCAGCAAATTCCGCGGCTCACGCAGCAGTTCCGGCAGCTCGATGCGGGGCTGGCGGCACTGCGGACAGGGCTGGGCAGCGCCTGGGACACCACCGTGATCGCCATCGGGACGGAGTTCGGCCGCACCGTGGCGGTGAACGGCACGGGCGGCACGGACCATGGCACGGCTTCGGTGATGTTTCTGGCAGGGGGCGCGGTGGCCACCGGCGGGCGCGCGGCAGCGGGTGGAAAGGTTCTGGGGGATTGGCCCGGGCTGGCGGCCGCCGATCTGCACGAAGGGCGGGATCTGCGGCCGACCTCCGACATGCGCGCATGGCTGGGTGGTGCCCTGCAACTCGCGTGGGGGCTGGACGAGGCCGCGCTGCAGCGGGTGTTTCCGGGCGTGAGGGCGCAGCTGTCGCGGGCGTGAGGGGGCGGCTGTCGCGGGCATGAAGGCGTAGATGTCGCGGGCATGGCCCGCTCCCACTTGATACACCCGTGGGGGGCCGAACAACCAAGGCCATAGCCGCACCCCGGTAGGCGGGGGCCATGCCCCCGACATCCCCAAGCCCGTGGGAGGGGGCCATGCCCCCGACACCCTCAGCGCCGGCTGACGCGCCTCGCAGGCTTCGACGCCGCCGCACTCAGCCCCGCCGCATCCTCCAGTTCCACCAGCGCCTCCTCGATGTAATCGATCAGCCGCTGCACATGCGGCACCGAGCGCCGACACGCCACGATGCCGAAATCCAGACTCTTCGCGTAACTCACCAGCGTGATGTTCACCGCAAAGCCGTGGAAGGGAATCGACGCCGGATAGATACCCTCGAGCCGCGCGCCGTTCCAGTACATG
>CAIXOY010000256.1 GCA_903921135.1 uncultured Gammaproteobacteria bacterium | reverse complement strand
GGGGCCTACCGTGAGAAGGACGCTCCCGACCGGCGCGACGAGCACGCCTTGCGCGTGGTGCATGCCGAGAACCACGTCATCCGGCGCACGCCTCGCCACATCGTGCTGCGCTGCGGCCCGCTTATCGCATCGCAGGGGGACAACCTTTTCACCCGTGTGATGCGGCAACTCGAACGCGGCGAGCCCTTTGACTGCAGCGACGACAAGATCTGCCCCACGCCGGCGGTTGATCTGGCCCGGGTGATCGTGGCGATCATCCTGCAGCTTGCCTGCGGGGCCCAGCCCTGGGGCGTCTATCAGTACTGCAGCTCGGATGCGGCGAGCCTTTACAATTTTGCCGAGGCGGTAACGGCGCTGGCTTCACAGTACGGCCGTATACGTCGCGAATCCGTGCAGTTGCGCGATGTGCCGGGCGAGGAGCGCCACGTCATACTCAACTGTCACCAGCTGCTGGGCGCCTTCGGCATCAAGCAGCGCGCCTGGCGTGCTGCCTTGCCCTCGTTGGTTGCAGAATACTGTCGTTGAAAGGAAACCCGCATGACCGCTTCCGCAGAGAAAATCCCGCTCAAGCTCGCCGTGCTGACGGTTTCTGATACCCGTACCCCGGATACAGACACCTCGGGGCAATACCTTGTCGACAATCTCCTGGCTGCAGGGCATACGCTTGCAGCACGCGCCATCGTCAAGGACGACATCTACCAGCTTCGTGCGCAGGTCTCGCAGTGGATTGCAGACCCCGAGGTGCAGGCGGTGCTGGTGACGGGCGGCACGGGTTTCAGCGGCCGGGACTCCACGCCCGAGGCGCTCGCCCCGCTGTTCGACAAGCATATCGAGGGCTTCGGAGAGACATTCCGTGCCTTGTCATTCCAGGAGATAGGCAGCTCCACGCTGCAGTCGCGCGCCTTCGCGGGCCTTGCCAACCGCACCGTGATTTTCTGCATGCCCGGTTCGACGGGCGCCTGCCGTACGGCCTGGGAAGGCATCGTGCGGGATCAGCTGGACAGCACCTATCGCCCCTGCAACTTCGCGAGCATCGTGCTGCGCGGCGTGCAGGATCCGCGCTGAGCGGCTGCCGTGGCCACGCCGGGGCAGGGGCTCACGCCCGTCGAGGAAGCGCTCGCACGGATACTGGCCGATGCGCAGCCCATATCCGGTGCGGACATGTTGCCACTCGCAGAGTGCCGCCATCGTGTACTTGCCAGCGATGTCCATTCCGGCATCGATGTGCCGCCCGCCGACAACAGCTCCATGGATGGCTACGCCCTGCGCTTCGCGGATTACGCCGCGGGGCAGCGGCACTTCACTGTGACGCAACGCGTGGTGGCGGGCGCGGTGGGCGGGCCACTCAAGGCGGGCACTGCGGTACGCATTTTCACGGGCGCCGAACTGCCGCCGGGTGCGGATACCGTCGTGATGCAGGAGGACGCGCGCGCGGCTGACGGCGCCGTCGAATTCGGCGAGGGCGTGCGTGCAGCTGCCAACGTGCGGCCCCGCGGGCAGGACATCGCGGCAGGTAGCCGTGTTGTCGAGGCAGGCACGAGCCTTACGGCTGCCCATGTCGGCCTTCTTGCCTCGGTGGGCCTCTCCCAGGTGCCGGTGCTTCCGCGCCTGCGCGTGGCCATTCTTTCGACAGGCAACGAATTGGTCGAACCCGGTCAGCCCCTTGGGCCGGGCCAGATCTACAACTCCAACCGCTACATGCTGGCCGGTATGCTCGAAGACCTCGGCATGACGGTGGTCGATATGGGCATCGTGCCCGACGATCCCGAGGGTACCCGTCGCTTGTTGTCTCAGGCAGCCGAGGCAGCGGACGTGGTGCTCAGCACGGGCGGCGTCTCGGTGGGCGAGGAAGACCACGTCAAAGGCGCCGTCGAGGCGCTTGGCCAACTGCAACTCTGGAAGCTGGCCATCAAGCCCGGTAAGCCGCTTGCGTACGGTCGTGTGGCGGGAAAGCCGTTTTTCGGGCTCCCGGGGAACCCCTCGTCGGTGTTCGTGACCTTTACGGTGATTGCGCGGCCTTATCTCCTGCGCATGCAGGGCCTCACATCCGATCTCCGGCTGACGGAGATCCAGGCAACGGCAGGCTTCGATTGGCCCAAGCCCGGCAAGCGGCAGGAGTACCTGCGCGCCCGTCTCGAGACGCATGGCGATGGCGCAGTGGCGAGGCTTCATCCGAACCAGAGTTCGGGGGTGCTGGCATCGGTGGCGTGGGGGAATTGTCTGGTGGTGGTGCCGGTGGGCAAAACCCTGGAGGTGGGTGACGTTGTGAGTGTGGTGCTGCTCTAACGTCCCGGGCGGGAGGACTTTGGAACGTCCGTCCCGACGTCGGGCAGGAGTCGGCTTTTCTATTCGGGATGACAGTTTTGTATTTGTCGATCTGCTTTACACCTTCGCTTTCCGGCGGCTTTTTCAGTTTTTCAAGCGATTGATAAAAAAGAAATTGTTCACCTTGGCACGTTTCCCGCTTCGACAGGTCGTGTGAGGATTTCCCCACGGTAAAGGAATTTTGGAGAAACGGATATGAAACTAAATGCTCAAGGATCGCGTGATATGACCAAGATGGCCAAAACGTTGCTGGCAGTGGCTGCTGCCGTTTTTGCCGGCACCCTTAACGCCGCAACCTGCGGCACTTCCCAGCGCACGGCAACTCTTGATTCTGCAGATTCCTGCACGACTGTTGGTCCGATAACCGGAACGCCGCTAGCTGCGGACGTTTTGG
>CAIXOY010000255.1 GCA_903921135.1 uncultured Gammaproteobacteria bacterium | reverse complement strand
CTCGAGCTTGCGGCTTTTTGCCGGGTGCTCTTCCGGCACCACACCGGCGCGCTCCAGCAGTGGCAGGCAGTCCTCGAGAATGCGGCCGCGGGTGAGGGCCAATGTCACGGGCGTGGCGTCACTCATGCCTTCACCCGGCGGATGTCCGCACCCAGCTGCGAGAATTTTTCCTCTATCCGCTCGTAGCCGCGATCCACGTGGTAGATGCGGTCGACCGCGGTCTCGCCGGTGGCGACGAGACCGGCGATCACCAGCGCCGCCGAGGCGCGCAGGTCCGAGGCCATGACCGGCGCCCCTTTCAGACCCGGCTGCCCTTCGATGATTGCGGTGTGGCCTTCCACCGTGATGTGCGCTCCCATGCGCTGCATCTCCTGCACCTGCATCAGGCGGTTCTCGAAGATGGTCTCGGTCATGGTGGATGTGCCCTCGGCCACCGTGTTCATGGCCGTGAACTGCGCCTGCATATCGGTGGGAAAGCCGGGATAGGGCGCAGTGCGCAGGCTGACCGCGCGCGGGCGCCGTCCCTGCATGTCCAGGCTGATCCAGTCAGAGCCCTGCTCGATGGTGGCGCCGGCCTCGACCAGTTTGACCAGTACCGCTTCCAGCAGATCGCCCCGGGTGGCGTCGAGATGCACCTGCCCGCGCGTGGCTGCCGCCGCCACCAGGAAGGTGCCTGTTTCGATGCGGTCCGGGATCACGGCATGCGCGCAACCGCCAAGCGCATCCACACCCTCGATGACCAGCGTGTCGGAGCCGATACCCGAGATGCGCGCACCCATGGCAACGAGGCAATTCGCGAGATCCACGATCTCGGGTTCGCGGGCCGCGTTCTCGAGCACGGTGCGGCCTGCGGCAAGGGTCGCGGCCATCAAGAGGTTTTCGGTGCCACCGACAGTGACCTTGTCGAACAGGATGTGGGCTCCGCGCAGACGCCCCTCGCAATGGGCGTTGATGTAACCACCATCGATTTCGATGATGGCACCCATCGCCTGCAATCCGCGCAGGTGCAGGTCGATCGGCCGGCTGCCGATGGCGCAGCCGCCGGGGAAGGAGACATGCGCCCGCCCGAAGCGTGCGAGCAAGGGCCCCAGCACGAGGATGGAGGCACGCATCGTCTTCACGAGATCGTACGGAGCGCTGAAATCGGTGACGGCATCGGAGCGGGCCGTGACGACACCGTCCGCGCCTTGTTCCACCCGCGCGCCCATGCTGGCCAGCAGGCGGAGCATGGTGCTGATATCGCGCAGGTGCGGAACGTTGGAAAAACGCAGCTCGCTCGCCGTAAGCAGCGTGGTGGCAAGGATGGGCAGCGCCGCGTTCTTGGAGCCGGAGATCCGGACCGAACCCCGGATCGGCGTCCCTCCCCTGATGACGAGCTTGTCCACGAGGCTACCGCGGGCTCAGGCGCCGGGACCGGCGGCACCGGCCTCGGCTTGGGTCAGGGCACGGATGTTCACCGCGTGCAGCGCACCGCTGCGGATCACCTCACCAAGCGCGGCATAGACACGCTGCTGGCGCTGCACGGCGCGCAGGCCCGTGAAGGCATCGCTCACCACCGACACCTCGACGTGGTAACCGTCGCCACCCACGGCAACCCGGGCGTCGGGGATAACCGCGCGCACGAGGTCGCCGATCTGTTGTTCGGTCAGGGTGGTCACCGAGCCCATGCGTGGATTCTCCGGGAGTTCGTTGGCAAGCGG
>CAIXOY010000254.1 GCA_903921135.1 uncultured Gammaproteobacteria bacterium | reverse complement strand
CTCGGGCTTCGACTCCCTCAGACTTCGCCTCGAAGAGCCGCCGGGCCGCCGGGGTGAAACCGCCCGTGAGTCACGCGAGTGGAGCGTGATGCTCTGCCTCGATTGCGCGAGCCTTGGCCCCATCCACGCGCTGGTCCGGCTTACAGGTCACAGGCTGGGCACCACGCTTTGGGCCGAGCGCGAAAGCACCGTGCGTGCAGCCAGAGAGGCCATCGGCGGACTCGAAGAAGCTCTGCGCGCGCAGGGTGTCGAGGTAGAGCGCGTGGAATGCCTGCCCGGCCGCCCACCCGAGCCGGCAGCACTGCGCTTCGGCAGATTGCTCGACGTGAGGACCTGAAGCCAATGGCTCGCCGACGTGCGATCGCGCTCGAATATGACGGAGAGGCCGCGCCCCGTGTCACGGCAAGCGGGCAGGACGACACGGCGGAGCGGATCATCGCCCTCGCGCGGGAGCACGGCGTGCCACTGCTCGAAAACCATGCACTGGCGACATTGCTGTCAGAACTTGATCTGGGGGACGAGATTCCGGAAACGCTTTACCTGTGCGTTGCCCAGATCATCGCCTTTGCTTACACACTGCGCGGAAAAGCGCCCGACGGCTGGGTAGATGAATCCACGCCGCCGGAGGATTGGCTCGACCCGGATGCAGGCGAAACGCCGCTTTTACCCGGCCCGCATGGCAGGCAGCCGTGACTTCAGCAGCCGCGCGAGTTTCAACTCGGCGTCACTGAACTCGGACTCCGCGGCGGCGGGCACACGCCGCGCGGGCGCCGGCGCGGAGGCGACGGCGCGAGCAGGTTCCGTAGCGCGTGTCGGCTCGGACGCACGCAAGGGAGAGGCGGCCATCCGCACGCCCTCCATCCCGCGCCCTGCGGCCGAGCCCGGCGCGGGAATCCTGAACTGCTCTTCCATCTCCCGGAGCTGGCGGCCGAGTTCGGCATTGGCGCCGTTGTAGACGCGCAGGGCGTCTTCGAGACGCTGCAGGCGTCTGCCCAGTATCGATCGCAACCGCAGTGCCGCTGCCAGTACGATCAGGGCAGGGAGACATCCTGCGACCAGCGAGAGCGCAAGGATGGTGAGGTTGTGAGTAGGCATGGTGGCATCCTGTGGGCGCGGCGCGCCGGCTCGTTGACGTTGGCCAAGGCTCCAGCAGGATGCATGCCAGAACCTGCACGTCTCTCAGGCAGCCGTAAATCTTCTTCCGGTATCAGGCTCGAGCACGCCCATACCGCGCAGCAGGGCACGATAGGCTCTCACGCCTTTGCTCCGGGGCGCGAAACGCGAGGGCGTGAGCCCCCGAGCGCTCGCATCGCGGAAACTCGCGTCGAGGGGAACCACCGTGCCGCCCACCTGATCGGCAAAACTGCGCATCAGGGTGCGCAGACCCTGCGCCGAACTCTCGCTCCCCTGCTCGTACATGGTGGGGATCACGCTGTAGCGCAATTCCCGGCCGCGGGCCCGGACCACCATCTGCAGTGTCTGGGCCATCCGCTCCAGCCCCTTGATGGCGAGATAGTCGGTCTGCACCGGCAACAACAGCATGCCCGCCGCAGCGAGCGCGTTGATCATGAGGACACCGAGTACCGGCGGCGTGTCGATGATGACGTGATCGAAATCATGCTCGATGGCGACGAGTGCCCGGGCAAGCCGAAGCCCGACGCCCTCGTCAGAGCGGAATCTGCGCTCCACCGTCGCCAACGCAGGCAGGGCGGGAAAGAGCGTGATCTCGCCTGATGAGACCGGGTGGAACATGGAGAGAAGTTCGGTTCTTCCTGGAAGCGCCGGTTCGCGGAAAAGCTCGTAGGTCCCTTTGCGAAGCCGCGCGGATTCCAGACGGAAATAGGCCGTCAGCGAACCCTGTGGGTCCAGATCCACCATGAGGACACGCTTGCCCGCCTCGGCCAGCAGGCCCGCGCAAGTCACCACCGTGGTCGTCTTGCCAACGCCACCTTTCTGATTTGCGACTGCCCAGATATCCACGCGAAACCTCCTTGCGGGATCCGCCAGTTCAGTTTCCGGGCCCCGGAGGCGGAACCCTTTGAGGAGCGGTGCCAGTGGCTGAGCCAGCCGCCTCGCTGGTGTACAGCAAGCCACCGCCTTCGAGTTCTACCGCAACCACTTTCCCGGGCTCCGAGCCCCCTGCATCAACACCCGACGTTCCCGAAGCCCCGGCAGCGGCTGCAGGTGCAGCGCGCGCAACCGGTGCCGGCATGACCGGCGCTGCAGGCCGTATGTCGGGACGCAGCCGTGCGGCGCGGGAGATCATCAGCACCACACGCCTGTTGGCCGCTCTCCCCTCCTCCGAATCGTTAGGGGCCACGGGCTGGAACTCCGCATAACCGATGGCCGCCAGCCGATTGGCGGCAACACCGTTGTCGGCGAGCATCTTCACGATGCTTGCCGCGCGCGCAGAGGAGAGTTCCCAGTTCGAGGGATAGACCTCGCTCGCAATCGGCTGGTCATCCGTAAAACCTTCGACGCGCACGGGAAGTCCACCATCGCGCACGGTATCGGCCAGTGCCTCCATGATCGGAGCTGCATCCACGCCCGGCTCCGCCTCGCCGCTCTGGAACAGGAGGCTCGATTTCAGCTCGATGGCCAGCCATTCCTCGTTGCCCTGCACCGACACCAGATCCTTGGCTATCAGGTCGCTGAACTTCTGCTCCACCTCGCGGGAAATGCGCCGGAACTCCTCCGGGAGCTGCGGCTCCGACGTCGTGGCTCTTTGCTCCTGCTCCGGCGCCTGGCCCGATGTCGGCTGCTGTTCGGGCGACTGTACGCTGTCCCGGACGACGCCCGGGTTGACGGCCGTCACAGGATCGCCCACCTGGATCGGATCGATCGCGGTTTCGGGAACCTTGAACGCTTCCTCCATCGTGCGCGTCAGTACCCGGTATTTGTCGTCGTTGACCTGCGACACCGAGTACATCACCACGAAAAAACTGAGCAGCAGCGTCATGAAATCCGCGTATGAGACCATCCACCGATCGCGGTTGACGGCCTCTTCCTGGATGACGCGCTTAGCCATGTGACGGCCTTGCCCCGGGCTAGACCAGGAAGCCGTTCAGGCGCAGTTCGATGGAGCGCGGATTCTCTCCGTCGGCGATCGCGATGATGCCCTCGATCACCATCTCCCGGTACTGCGCTGCTTCACGGATGCAACTGCGGAGTTTGCTCGCCACAGGCAGCAGCAGAAGATTCGCGAGACCGACGCCATAGATCGTGGCGACAAAGGCAACCGCGATGCCGGGGCCGACCCGCGAAGGATCCTCGAGACTTCCCATCACATGTATGAGGCCGACCACGGCCCCGATGATCCCGATGGTCGGCGCATAGCCCCCCATGGCCTCGTAGAAGCGCGCGGCATCGACGTCACGCTGCTCGCGCAGGCCGGAATCCGCCTCGAGGATGGTGCGGATGGTGTCGGGCTCGTTGCCATCGACCAGCAACTGCAGGCCCTTGCGGGCGAAGGGGTCTTTTTCGATCTCTGCGATCGACTCCAGACCAAGCAGGCCCTCGCGCCGGGCAGTAGTGGCCCAGCGGACGATGCGCTGCACGCCTTCCTTGAATGCCTGCCGCGGAGGAACGAACACCCAACGCAACATGTGGGCTGCGCGCTTGAGGCCTGCGAGCGGCATCTGCAACAGACCCGCGCCGAGGGTGCCGCCGAAGACGAGCACTGCCGCCGGCAGATTGGAAAGCGAGGCGAGTTCGCCACCTTCGAGGAAATTCCCACCGACCAGCGCCACGAAGGCGAGCGTGATCCCCAGAAAACTCAAGGCGTCCATCGTGCAAGTGCTCCCTTGTTCACCAGCCCGCCAACCGGGCCCGCAGGCGCTTGGTCGCCTGGCTGAGTATCTGGCTCACACGGGACTCGCTGACCTCGAGTACCTGGCCGATTTCCTTCAGGTTGAGTTCATCGTCGTAATACAGGGAAAGCACCAGGCGCTCTCTCTCGGGAAGCCGGGACACCTCGGCTGCGATGGCGCCAGCCAGACCGTCACGGGCCGCCCCCTCGGCGGGGTCCTCCCAGTGCCCCTTGATCATGCTGTCGGCATCACCGTGCTCTTCCAGGAGTTCGTCGAGGCTGAACAGCCTGCTGCCAGCCGTGTCCTGCAACATGCTGTGGTAGTCCTCGAGGCTCACGCCAAGTTCACGGGCCACAGCAGAGTCCGGCGCATCACCGCCACTGCGGATCTCGACACCGCGGATCGCCTCGGCAACGCGCCGCGCGTTGCGGTGCACCGAGCGGGGAGACCAGTCGCCACGGCGGACTTCATCGAGCATCGCGCCGCGGATGCGGATACCGGCAAAGGTCTCGAAACTGGCTCCTTTGCCCGGATCGTAATTGGAGGCCGACTCCAGCAACCCGATCATGCCGGACTGGATAAGGTCCTCGAGGTTCACGGAAGACGGCAACCGGGCCAGCAGGTGATGCGCGATGCGCTTCACCAGGCTGGCATGGTCCTCGACCAGTTGCCGGGCATCGGGTCTGGGTGCTGCCTTGGCGTACATCACTGCTCCGTTCACGGTCGCGTCTCAGCCTGCTGCCACCCCGCCGAGCAAACGCTCGACGAAGAACTCGAGGTGACCACTGGCGCTCGCCGATACCGGCAGGGCATCCATCCGCTCGGCCAGTTCGCGGAACGCCGCTGCAGCCCGCGAGCGCGGCGCGGCGTCAAGCACGGCACGCTGGCGCTGGATGCATTTGCGGACGGTGTCATCGTAGGGAATGTTGCCCGCCTGTACGAGCATCACGTCGAGGAACCGTTCACAGACCTGCTCGAGCTTGTGGAAGAGCGCGCTGCCCTCTTGCGGTGAGCGCACCATGTTCGGCAGTACGCGAAAGCGGTGCATGCCGTACTCCTTGTGCAGGAGTTTCATGAGCGCATAGGAGTCGGCGATGGAGCTCGGCTCGTTGCAGACCACCACAAGGCACTCCTGCGCGGCGCGCACGAAACTCACCACGGAGTCCGAAATGCCCGCTGCCGTGTCGACGATAAGCACGTCCATCGAGTCGGCAATGTCGCTGAAGGCGTGGATCAGGCCCGCATGCTCGGCGCGCGAGAGCGCGACCATCGACTGGGTTCCCGAGGACGCCGGGATGATGCGAACGCCGCAAGGACCGTCGAGCATGATCTCGGCAAGACCGCACTCCCCTGAAATGACGTCCGCAAGATTGCGCTTCGCACGCAGGCCGAGCAGGACATCGAGATTGGCGAGACCGAGGTCTGCGTCGAGGATCACGACACGGCGCCCGCGCGCGGACAGCCCGATGCCGAGATTGATGGCGACACTGGATTTACCCACGCCACCTTTGCCGCCGGTGACGGCGATGACTTGTACCGGCCTGCCGGTGTCCCGCGAGGGATTCATCCGCGCCACCCCGTCCGTGTGCATGCTCACGCTATTCTAGCCGCATTGGAGGAACCCACGGCAGGCCGGGCAGGACGGGCGGGCGGGGCCTCCCCGGCCTCACCCAATGCCAGCGCGCGACGTGCGATTTCCCATGCTCTACCGATGTGAAGATCATCGGGAATCTCGGGTCCGTCAGTGAGATATGCCAGGGGCAATCCCTCGCGGAGCAGCACACCGAGCGCCTCGCCGAGGCTCACCGTCTCGTCGATTTTCGTCACGACGGCTGCGACGGGGCGTGCCGGGCGGTAATCGCCCGCTGCAGAATCGAGCCACGCCAACTGGGCATTGGCCGGCAGCACCAGAAGGCTGTGCACGCCGGCGGCGGCCAGCTCCAACAGCCGGGTAGCGTCCTCGGGGCGACGCCTGCTGATGCCGGGGGTGTCCAGCAACAGCAGATCAGGATCTCCTGCCCGCGCGATCAGCGCCGTGATGCTCTCGCCCTCGGACGCCGCCAGGAAAGGCACATCCAGCAAGCGCGCGACGGCACGCAGCATGTCGGCGCCGCCCAGCCGCGCCGCGTCCGCACTGGCCAGCACCAGGGAGCCGGGGCCGTGCTCGAGCACGTGGCGCACGGCCAACTTGCAGAGCGTGGTGGTCTTGCCCGCGCCCGTGGGGCCAACGGCTGCAACGACTCCGCCGCGGGCGACCACGTCGCCAGCCTCCGCAATGGCGGCTGCCAGCGTTTCGGATAGAGCCTGCGCCAGGGTGTCTTCCGTGGTATCTCCCGCAAGCGAGGACACCAGCACCCTTACCACATCGTTCGGAAGCGCCGCGCGCGTGAACTGGCGCCAGGCCAGCCCCTCGACGCCGGGACCCCACGGATCCTTGTCTCCGCGCATTTCCCCGAGCTGCTTCTCCATCAGTGCGCGCAGTTCGCGAATCTCGCCACGCACGGCGAAAAAATCTTCGCTGGGAACCGGCGTTGCGGGGGCCTCTGCACGCGCCGCTGCCACGGGCCTTTGGGGCTCTGGATGGCGGGCTTGCGCGCGCGAAAGTGTTGCCGCGGATGCCGCGCCCGCCGGGTATGACTCTGCGGAAGGCGCCTCAGCCGGAACGCCGAAATCCACACCATCACCGGCCATGATCTCGATGCCGCCGGCGACCCGGCGATTGGAGAGGATCACCGCGTCAGGGCCCAGCTGCTCCCGCACCATGCGCAGTGTGGTCCGCATATCCGGTCCGATGAATCTCTTCATGTCCATTTACCTTTCCTCCTGCCCCGTAGCCGCAGATGCGACATGGGACGACTCAGGTTCAACCTACCGTTGCCTCGATCGTGACCTGCCGGCTTTCCGGCACTTCCTGGTACGAGATGACTTTCATCGCGCGGTGCGTATGACGCAGGAAACGCGCCAGAACCGCCCGCAGCGGACCCGGAACCAGCAGCACGGCCGACTTGCCCTGCGCCTCCTGGCGCTGGGCAGCCTCGGCAATGGACCGTTGCAGCCGCTCGGCAAGCCCGGGCTCGAGCACGATGTCCTCGAGGTCCACGGGAGCGTTGCCCGGGCGCTGCAAGGACTTGGAGAGCATCTGTTCGATCTGCGGCTCCAGAGTGATCACCGGCAGGTTCTGCGAGCCGTTGCCGAGCGCATTGAAAATGGTGCGGCTGAGGGCCACGCGTGCAGCGGAGACCAGCGCCGAGGGATCCTTGCTGCGCGTTCCCTGTGTGGCGATGGCCTCGGCGATGGTGCGGATGTCGCGCACTGGCACACCCTCGGCAAGCAGGGATTTCAGAACCCCGAGGAGCTGATTGACGCTCACCGTTCCGGGCACCAGTTCTTCTGCGAGCTTGGGCGAGAGCTTGGCG
>CAIXOY010000253.1 GCA_903921135.1 uncultured Gammaproteobacteria bacterium | reverse complement strand
GAATCTGGTCGGCGCGCCCTCGGGATGGACGCTGGACACCGACTCCACCATGGACGGTTTCGGCAAGTTCCTGTACTCCGTCGGTGGCGGCGCCCAGTCGCCCACCGCAGAGCCACTGGTGTTCTGGATTCTTGCAGCCGGTGACAGCGTGGCCGACTACGCGCGCATCGGCAGCACCGGTGGCCAACCGAACGCAGGTTCCCTGTTCGCCGCAAAGCTCTCGGCGAGAGGTCCTGGTGCCTTCATCGGCGGCGGCACCGAAGTGCCTTTACCCGGCACGCTCGGCCTGCTCGGACTCGGCATCGCCGGGCTGGGTGTGGTCAGACGCCGCTCCTGACCCTCAGACTGCGACGCGGCGGCTGTCAAAGCCCGCCGCGCCTGCAGCCACTGCAGCGGCCGGCGCTGACGCGGTCGCACAAAAAAGTGTCGATCGGCAGACAACTGGACCACCGCTGCCGTGCCATGATCAGCCCACCGAAGAAAGACCCACGGTGGCTGGCCTCCCGTGCACACCCCCGAGAAGCGCCCCTACGACGAGGCGGCACTCAATCCCTTCCACCTGCGCGCCACCGTGGCGAGCTTTGGTGGCAGTTTCAGTGATGGCTTCGGCTTGGGCATCATCGGCCTCGCGCTGGGGCTGGCCACGCCAACCCTGGGCCTCACGCCACTGTGGCTCGGCTTGCTCGGTGGTGCGGCGCTGGCGGGCTTGTTCCTCGGCGCTCTGTTCACCGGCCCCGTGGCAGACCGCATCGGCCGCAAGCCCGTGTTCGCATGGAATATGGGCCTTCTCGGCGTGTTGTCTGCCGCACAGTTCGTGGTCGAGTCCGCACAGGCCTTGCTGCTGCTGCGCCTGTGCATCGGGTTCGTGCTGGGAACGGACTACGTGGTCGGCAAGACCTTGCTGACCGAGTACACGCCGAAGAGCCACCGCGGCCGATTGCTGAGTTCACTCGCCGTGGCCTGGGCAGCGGGCTATGCCAGCGCCTACGCAACGGGCTACGCACTGAGTGGCGTGGGCACCGAGGCCTGGCGCTGGATGCTGCTCGCAAGTGCGGTTCCCTGTCTGCTCGTGATGCCTCTGCGCGCCACGCTGCCGGAATCACCGATGTGGCTGGCGCGCCAGGGACGCCATGCCGAGGCCGCTGCCGTGGTGCTGAAGCACTTTGGCGCCTCGGTGCTGCCACCACCGGCGAGCAGCCTGCCACCGCGCACCGGCGGGCACTGGGCAGAGCTGTTTGCATCTCCTATGCGCCGGCGCACGCTGGTCGCCTGCGGCTTCTTCACCTGCATCGTGATTCCCTACTTCGCCCTCGGTACCTTCGTGGCGCGCGTGCTGGATGCGCTGGGGGTAAACGGGGGCGTGATGGGCGGGATGGTCTACAACATCGCGCTTCTGGCCGGCTCGGTGCTGGGCTTGCTGGTCATCGACCGCTTGCCGCGGCGCACGCTGCTGATCGGGAGCTTCGCCATCACCTCGGCGGCCATGCTGGCACTGAGCCTCTTCGGGGATGCCGGCGCCCTCACCGTGATCGTGCTCTTCGCGATCTTTGCTCTGGTGCTCTCGGCTGCCTCGAACATGAGCTTCGTCTACGTGCCCGAACTCTTCCCCACCGAACTGCGGGCCTCCGGCACCGGGCTCGCCATTGCCGCCAGCCGGATGGGCTCGGCGGTGAGCACCTTCCTGTTGCCCGTGGTCATGGCAGAGGCAGGCGCGCCGGTGGCGCTCGGGGCCTGCTGCCTTGTACTGGCGACCGGCGGCCTGCTCTGCTGGCGTTGGGCGCCCGAGACGCGGAGCGTGGCTCTGGGGGCCTGAGCGTTGACCGGCAGACCGCCAGCGGCGATGCCCCATAGGGGCAGGATGTGTCGATTTTTTTTACACCCCCTCTCTCTGCTACAGGGTCGGAACGCCTAAGGTGTTGTCAGATAAGGGTTGTTACTGACTGGCACCACTATTGCTGAGCTCGGAATCGTAGCGCTCCAAGACGCCGCGTACCCGGATCAACCGGGCAACCGGGTGAGCAACTCCACTGAAAGAATTGGGACGACCATGAAAAAGACTCTCCTGGCCACGAGCCTGACCGCGATCCTCGGCATCACCGCCTCGGAGGCCGCACTCAGCAGCACCTACAACCCCTACTCGATGACGGGGAACAGCACCTTCAAAGGGCTTCAGGTCAGCAGCGCCAAGGCCAGCAAGCCGGACAACAAAAAGAGCGACGACAAGAAGAAAGACGGCAAAAAGAGTGATGACAAGGACGACAAGGACGACAAGGACGACAAGG
>CAIXOY010000252.1 GCA_903921135.1 uncultured Gammaproteobacteria bacterium | reverse complement strand
CGCGAGATTGCGCACCTCGGTGGCCACCACGGCGAAGCCGCGGCCCTGCTCACCGGCGCGTGCTGCCTCTACCGCCGCGTTCAGCGCGAGCAGGTTGGTCTGGAAAGCGATGCTGTCGATGGTGCCGATGATCTCGGCGATGCGGCTGCTGGAGGCGTTGATCTCCTGCATGGCGCCTGCGCTGCGCTCGACGACGCCGCGGCTCTCGCGGGCGCGGCGCACGGCATCTTTGGCGATGGTTCCGGCCTGCCCTGCCATCGAAGCGTTGTTTGCCACCATGCGGGCCATGTCCTCGGTGGTGCTGCTCGTTTCTTCGAGCGATGCGGCCTGCTGCTCCACGCGCTGCGACAAGTCCAGCGTGCCTGCCGCCACCTCGCGCGAGGAACTGGTCACGGACTCGGCGGCCTCGCGCACCCGCGCGACCACGTCGGAGATGGTGCGGCTCATGCGCTGCATGGCTTCCAGCAGCTGCGCTGTCTCGTCCTTGCCGGTCACCACGATGGTGTGGTCGAGATCGCCCGCAGCGATGCGCGAGGTGACCTCCACGGCGCGCTGCAGCGGTTTGACGATGGCTGCGGCGATGCGGGATGCGGTGATGAGGAGCAGGATCACGGATGCGATGGCGATCGAGGCGACCATCGTCAATGCGGAGGACGCTTTTTCGTCGGCATCGGCGCGTGTCTGCTCAGACCACTTCTCGATGCTGCCCGACACGCTTTCCATCTGAGGCTCCAGCGTTTCGAACAGACTCACGAACTCCGGTAGCGCAGTTTCGGCCGCGACCAGGTCCTGGAAGGCGAGAGACTGGATTTTCTCTGCGGAGAGGATGTAATCGCCCAGTACCGGCAGCAGGGCCTGGATCTCCCGCAGCGCTGCCGGGTCGGTGATCAGCTGCTTTTCGGCGTTGATCGCGTCGCGGAAGATCTTCGCGTGTTCCTCGATGTCAGTGCCGATGGCCTCCCGTCGGTCGATCTGGCCCTTCTGTGCGGCGAGCAGGGCGGCGAGCACATCGGAGCGCAGGGCGTCATGCATCATGTCTCCCTGCATGTGCGAGCGCAGCGCCTGGCCGCTGGTGCGCACTTCGGTGAGTGCGGCTTGCAGTGTGCCCACGGCCTGCAGCCCGGTGAGGCCCACGCCGACTATCAATACCGCCGCCGTCAGCGCCAGCCCCCAGAGTTTCGCGCCGATCGTCCACCTGATGCCCATGCCGGAACCCTCTCCCGCCGCGTTGGCGCAGCCGCTCAGAACCTGACCGAGTAGCCCACCGTGAGCGCCCACTCGGGCGTCTCGTCGGTAAGGCCGAAAGATGCAGCCAGATCGATCTGCGAATCGTCCGACAGCAGGCGCGCCGTGCCGATGTCGAAGTTCACCACATCACCGCCGTGGCTATCCGCGGCGATCTGCTCGGCCGCCACCTCGGCGAAAACGCGGGTGCAATCGTTGATGGAGTAGCCCACCACGGCGCCCAGGATGCCCGCGGTGAAGCGCTCACCCTGATCG
>CAIXOY010000251.1 GCA_903921135.1 uncultured Gammaproteobacteria bacterium | reverse complement strand
GGTGAGGAAGGCCCACACCAGCATCAGGAAGAAGCCGACCGCCACGAAGCCGTAGGTCAGGATCGGGTCGAAGGCGAAGCCCGCGAGCTCGTCCTTCTTGATCGTGCGCAGGAACTCGTGGAGCTTGAAGAAGAACATGCAGCCCGCGCCCACGCACACGAGCGTGAACACGACGTGGATCGTGCGCCAGCGGCGGCGCGACAGCGGGACCGGCTGGGGTTGCTGGCTCACGGCGTGATCCTCTCCGCGACCGGGATGCCGGCCTGCACTGTGCCGAGCCACTGCAGGTAGGTGACGAGCGCGATGCCGTCGGCATTGGGCACGCCCTTGTCGTCGAAGTAGAACGGGTAGGCCGGCATGACGGAGTGCGGCACCACGCTCTTGGGGTTGATGAAGTGCGCGATGTGCCAGTCGTTGGTCTTCTTGCCGCCCTCGCGCGCGAGGTCGGGACCGACGCGCCGGGTGCCCCACAGGTGCGGCTGGTTGAGCGCGTTCTGGTACTCCTGCGCGGAGCTCGGCGGGCCCCAGCGCACGTGCTCGTTGGAGACCACGCGCACGTACTGGCTGTGGCAGTGCCAGCAGGCCTGCCCGACGTACACGTCGCGGCCACGCTGCAGCGCCTTGGCGTAGCTCTCCGGGTTCACCTCGCCGTAGTGCTCTTGGAAGCTCTCGGGGAACTGCTCGGAGAGCTGCACGAACTCCTTGCTCGGCTTCTCGGCGAGCTGCGCGAGCGTGTGGTAGTCCATGCCGTGGTAGCTCTCGAGGCTCATCCAAGGAAAGATCATCGAGAGCAGGAAGGCGATCGCGAAGCAGCCGATGCCCGCGATGAAGACCAGCGTGTAGAAGCGTTCCATGGGGTGTTCTCCTCGTGGCTCAGTCCGCGTTGGCGGGGATGTAGTGCTTGTCTTCCTCGTACGCGGCGCCGGCCTTGGCGGTCATGTACATGTTGTAGAGCTGGCAGAAGAGGCCGATCAGGATCATCACGCCCGAGAAGGCGCGCACCCACCAGAACGGCTCGCTCATGCGCAGGATGTCCGACCAGTCGTTCAGGTCGCGCTGCATGTAGCCATGCACGAGGCCGGCGATCATCAGGTCGAAGAACATGATCAGCACGCCCACCGACCACAGCCAGAAGTGCCAGCCGCGCAAGGTCTGCGAGTACCACTCGCGGCGACAGACGCGCGGCCAGAGCCACTCGATCACGCCGAACAGCCAGAAGGTGAACACGCCGAACATGATCAGGTGCGCGTGACCGACGACCCAGTCGGTGAAGTGGATCACCTTCTGGAACATCCACGTGACCTGGAAGGCACACTGCAGGCAGGTGATGAAGTAGTACACCGCGCCCACGTAGAACCAGCGGATGGCGTAGCTCGAGCGCAGCGCGCTCCAGCGGCCTCGCAGGGTCATGAAGAAGTTGACCACGACCGTCGTCACGACCACCTCGATGGCGATCGTGGTCGTGATCGCGCCGAACTCGACGTAGTCGGGGATCGGCGAGATCAGGAAGTGGTGCACGCCGCCGAGCGGATAGAAGAACGCCAGCGCCCAGAAGCCGATCACCGAGAGCGAGTGACTCCAGATCGGCTTCTTCAGGATCAGCGGCACGAAGAAGTACATCAGGCCCCAGCCCATCGGCGTGACGTACAGGCCCACGAGGTCGTGGATGAAGAGGCCCGTGGTCGCGGCGCCGGCGGCGCCGGGCAGCATCCACTCCGGCATGATGTTGCCCATCAGGTACGTCAGCGCGAGCCACACGAGACCGGCGGTGAAGTACCACAGGGTCACGTAGAACTTCTGGTCGCGCGCCTGGTAGATCGGGGCCATGAACTGCACGATCACCAGCACCGCGCCGATCACGACCAAGAGGTCGACCGGCACGTAGTTCATCTCCCACGTGCCCGGACGGAAGCCCGTCGGCGTCTCGCCCCACTCGATGGCCTGCGCCTTGTCGGTCAGATAGCCAAACAAGGCCAGCGCGAGGATCAGCTGCCAAGCCCAGAAGATCAGCTCCCCGAGCTTGTCGGAGAGCACCTTCTTGCCGGTCAGGCGCGGGACGACGTAGTAGAGCATCGCCGTGAAGCCGTTCACGAGCCAGCCGTAGGCGGCCATGTTCGTGTGCAGGAGGCGCATGTGCCCCGGCGTCAGCATCCAGTTGTCGTGGTCGAGCGGGTAGTAGCCCACGAACTGCAGCGCGTACAGGAAGCCCGCGATCATGCTGATCGAGAGCGCGATGCCCGCGGCGCAGAGGTGCGCCTTGATCAGGCGGTAGTTGACGAGGGTCTCGCCCGGCTGGGCGATGGCGGCGGTGGTGCTCACTTCGGCAGCTCCTTCTTCGAGAGCGACTGGATGAAGTGCACGAGGTCCCAGATCTCCTGCGGCGTGAGCGCGCCCTCGAACGAGCCCATCGGCGTGCCCTTGATGCCCGCGGCGATCGTGCGGTACAGGTCGACGCCCTCGGCACCGGCACGGAACGTGCCCGCCGTCAGGTCGCGCGGACGGATCGGGTAGCCCCAGTCGTCCTCGTAGTCGCCCGCGGTCGGGCCGTCCCCCTTGCCGCCCGGCCCGTGGCACGAGTAGCAGCTGCCCTTGGCGACGTCGTTGAAGTACTTGCGACCGCGCTCGACGGAAGCGGCGTCGTTGGGTGTCTCGTGGACGCCGGGGTAGATCGAGCGCAGGTTCGCCGG
>CAIXOY010000250.1 GCA_903921135.1 uncultured Gammaproteobacteria bacterium | reverse complement strand
CCTACGGGTGCTTCTCCTTTAACAGAGAATTATGAAGAAGAGATGAAAGACGACGAGCCCGCAGAAGAGGCCGACGACGAGAAGAAGAAGGTCGACGTTGCCGAGGGCGAGGACATGTCCGACGAGAAGAAGGACGAACTCGCTGAAGGCGAAGACATGCCTGAAGACGAGAAGAAGAAGGAAGTCTCCGAGGAAGCCCACGACATGCCCGGTCTTCTTCAGCGCCAGCAAGATGCGTTCTTTCTGGTTCGGGTCCACCTCCACGAAGAGCGCCGTACGTTCGGCTGCGTGCCAGAGCGCTTCGTCGTGGAGCTCATCGAGTTCCGCGCCCGTCAGCACCCGGTCGGCGGGGAGCCCGACGAGCCGTGCAACGTGCTGCGACACGAGCTTGCCGTCGCCGGTGATGAGCTTGACCTCCACTCCCAGGGAGGCAAGCGCTGCGATCGCTTCTGCGGCGCCATCTTTCGGGCTGTCGATGAACGTGAGGAAGCCGGCGAAGCGCAGTTCTTTTTCGTCGTTGCGGCTGTAGGAGGCCTGGCGTTGCATGATGCAACTTGCGACTGCCAGCACGCGGATGCCCTGGCTGCTCCACCCGTCGTACAGGCGCTGGAATGCCTCGCGGTGCGTACTCTCGAGCGGCGTCCCGTCATCCAGCAGCGAGCAGTCTTCCAGTACATGGCTGAATGCGCCCTTGGTGACAAGGCGTATGCCCGAGTCGTCTTCCACGACCACGCTCACACGCTTGCGCACGAAGTCGAAAGGGATCTCGGCAAGTTTGCGGCAGTCGGCAGCGTGCGTGCCGTTCGCCGCGAGGATCGCGTCGTCCAGTGCGCTCGGCAGGCCGGTTTCCAGTGCGGCATTGATGGCAGCCAGAGCCAGTACCGCTGACGAGGGCTTTCCTGCCATGTCCCAGGCGCCGTCGAGTTTCACCACGCCCTCGGTGAGGGTGCCGGTCTTGTCGGTACAGAGCACATCCATGCTGCCCAGGTTTTCGATCGCGATCAGGTGGCGCACCAGCACGCCACGTTCAGCCATGGCTGCGGCGCCGCGCGCCAGGTTGACCGTCAGGATCGCGGGCAGCAATTCGGGGCTCAGGCCCACCGCGAGCGCGATGGCGAAGAGCAGTGTCTCGACCGGTGGACGCCCCTGGAACACGTGCGCCACGAAGACCAGCAGCACCATCACGAGCATCGCACTGCTCAGCAGGTAACCGAAGCGGCGCACCCCACGCTCGAATTCCGTCTCCGGAGGGCGCAGCGACAGGCGGCCCGCAATGTCGCCGAACTCCGTGGCAGCACCCGTTGCCACCACCAGGCAGCGTGCGGTGCCGCTGCGGACGTTGGTGCCCATGAAAACGCAGTTGCTGCGCTTCGCGAGCGGCGCATCCGGGGCACTGGTGCCGGCGCGCTTGCCGACCGGGAAGCTCTCGCCAGTGAGTACCGCCTCGCTCACGTGGCAGTCGGTGGCCTCGAAAATCACCGCGTCGGCCGGGACGATGCTGCCTGCGGAGAGCAGCACCACGTCACCCGGCACGACCTCCTCTACCGGCACCGATGCGCTGTTCCCGCCGCGCAGCACCGTGCTGCGTGTCTTCACCCGTTTGCCAAGCGCTTCCGCAGCCGTTTGCGCGCTGTACTCCCGCGAGTAGCCGATACCCACCGTCGCTAACACGATCAGCCCCACGATGGAGGCATCCACCCATTCGCCGCTCAGCGCAGAGATGACCGCAGCAAAAAGCAGCAGCAGAAGCAGGGGGCTACGAAGCTGGTTCCAGAGTGCGAGAAGACGGGTGTGACGTGGTTTGCCGTTGATGTCATTGGGCCCGAAGGCACGCAGGCGCCGCGAGGCTTCTTCGGCGTCCAGCCCTTCCGTTGTGCACCCGAGTGACCGGCAAAGCTCCGGGACCTCCAGTGACCACCAAGCCGGGACCGGTGACTGGGGCTCGGCCATCGGCCTCCCGGGCACCGCTTGTGGTTTCAGTGATCCGCCTGCTCGGTTTCGCGTGCGCGCAGCCGCAGCTTCTCTAGGCTCAGTTTGTCTTTGGCGCTCATCACCCATGAACTCAGGGCGAGGATGAGGATGCCGGCACTTTCGTAGAGGATATTCACAGCGGCGATGTCCTTGCTCTGCAGGATGATCATCCGGGTGAGCGCTGTCATCGCGATGATGATGGGCAAGGTCACGGGTATGCGCTGGCTGTTATAGAACGCGCCCACCATCCCGAGGACCTCAGCGAAGATGAAGAGCATGAAGAGGTCGGCCAGCGTCACCTTGCCGACCGAGATCATGTTGCCCACCTCTTGCGCTGCTGCCACCAGAGTGGCCACCAGAATCACCAGGAGGATCATCTGTTCGGCCAGGATGACCGCACGGTTCGTGGCTTTCTTGATGCTTTCCTGCATGGTGCCTCCGCTGCGACGAGCACGAATGACGAAAGGTGCCGACT
>CAIXOY010000249.1 GCA_903921135.1 uncultured Gammaproteobacteria bacterium | reverse complement strand
TGCAAATCAGGAAGACCAGCGTCTTCCAGTCCACGTCACGCAGCACCTCGTCCACAGGATCGACCTTCCAGCTGTGGACGACCAGCAGCGCAAACGAGGCTGCAATGATCGCGGTGGCCTGCGGTGCCACCGGAAACGGCAGCAGGTGGCCCAGGATGAAAAGACCGACCATCAGCACCAGCACCAGCAGCGCGAAGACGCAGAACCAGGGACGCTCCAGCGGTGGGAGCGGGAGTTCCGCAGGAAGTTCGCGCTGTGTGCCCCATATGTCCTTCAGCAGGAAGGGGGACATCATCACCGCCACCGCCACCGCCAGCACGCCGCCAAGGCTCACGCGGTGCAGGTACGTGGTGAAATCCATGCCGATCGAACTGCCCACCAGAAACGTGGCCGGATCCCCTACCAGCGTGAGCAGTCCCGCCGAGTTGCTGAGGATGGCCATCAGCACCAGGGGGCCCACGATGTCGACATCCAGCGCTCGCGCGGTGCGCACCACGATGGGCGCAAGCAGGATCACCGTCGTCGCGTTGGGAAGCACGGCGCACAGCGGCACCACCATGGCCACTATGCCGAGGATGAACCGTTTGCCACTGCCGCGCGTGAGGCGCAGGAAGCGCGCACCCAGCTGATCGAAGAGACCCGTCGGCACCAGCACACGCGCCACAACCATGCCCCCGAACAGGAGCGCGATGGCGCCGTTGGCGGAGCCGAACACGTCGAGCATGTCCCTGCCGTCCAGCACGCCGCCCAACACCAGGAGGCTGACCCCGAGCAGGGCTGCCACCACCATGTCGATCAGGTCGAAGGCAATGGCCAGAATGACGGCGCAAAAGACCGTGAGAATGAGGATGTTCTGAAAATCCCAGATCATGCTGTGTTCCTGCGCGCGCTGATGGGCGTCTCTAGTGCAACGGCGGGGCGTAAAGCATCCCGCCCTGGTTGGCCGGCCGGTTCAGGCCGCGCGAGAGCTTGATCGCACTCCCGGAGCCGAGGTTGCGCTCGAAGATCTCGCCGTAATTGCCAACGGCGGCCACCGCACGCTCGGCCCATGCCGGGTCCAGACCCAAGGCAGGGCCGTAGCGGCGAGCCTGCGCGGCGAGCGCGTCGGCGCGGCTTCCCGGCTGCAACGTCGAAGCCGCGCGCTGGTCAATGCCGTTGCTCTCGGCGGCGATCAGCATGAACAGCACCCACCGCACGACTCGCTCCCAGTTCGGGTTGTTGCCGGCAATCACCGCGCTCAGCGGCTCGTTGGAAATGACGTCAGGCAGAAGCCGGTAGGGCGAAGAGCCATCATCTGCGGGCTTCATGCTGGCCAGCGCCACCTCGTCGCCGGACAGCGCGCGGCAGTGGCCACTCTCGAAAGCGGCCCGTGATTCAACGTAGGAATTCTTGAGCAACAGCTTCGGCTTCCACCCCTGCACTTGGAAGAGTCCGCGCAGATGCTCTTCGTGCGTGGTGGAGCGGACAAGGCAAATGCTCTCGCCGCTCAGTTGCGAGAGAGCGCTGATGCCGCTGTCGGCGCGCACCATCACGCGCTGCGCGGAGAACATCAGCGGACCCACGAAGCTGACTTTCAGCCCGAGTTCGCGCGCCAGCGTCCAGGTGGTACCGCCCGCGATCAGGTCGACGCGAGCTGCCAGCAGGGCCGGAAAGCGCTCCACCGCCGAAAGGGGCACGACGCGGATCCGGTCGGGCGAGCCGAGGACAGCCGCGGCAAGTGCCTTGCAAAAATCGACATCCGTACCGGCCCATTCACCGCCAGGCGCCTGCAGGGCGAGGCCCGGAATCGATTTGCTGACACCGCAACGCAGCACGCCCTGCTCACGCACTTTCTCGAACACATCCTGCCCGAGCGCGTGCGCCAGAGTCGGCGTGAGGGCAAGCAACAGCAGTATCAGGAGCGGGCGCACAATTCGCTCGGCCAGCGTCTGCATCTGTCCTCCTCGTGGCGGGGTGTGCGGTGTGGCGGTGTGCGGCGACGCCGCTACGTGCGGAGACTATTCCCCCGCATGCACCGTGAACGTGCCTTCCATCATCACGGCCTCTGGCCGGATGTCATGGATCTTCGAGCGATCCATGTCGAAGAGATTCTCTTTCAGTACAACGAGGTCGGCAAGTTTGCCGACCTCTATCGAGCCGACCTCGTTTTCCATCCTGAGCTGGTAAGCGCCGTTGATGGTGTAGCCCTTCACCATCAGTTCCAGATCGAGCTTTTCGGAGGCCGGCGGCCGGAACGCCGAGGGATCGCTGCCGGGCTCCAGCCACCCTCGCGGCAACTGACGGTTGTGGCCGACCTCCATGCTGAGAAACGGGCTGAGCACATCGACGGTCCAGTCATCACTGGCGAAGCTGACGTTGGCCCCCGAGTCGAACAAGGGTTTCGCCATGTATGTGCGGGACACCCGCTCGGGGCCCAGCGTCGCGACGGAGGGATCGTCAGCGGTGAGGCCGTGCCACCAGGGCGTGAAGTTGGCGGTCACGCCCAGCGTCGCAAACCGTGGCCAGTCGGACGGATCGACGACTTCCAGATGCGTGATGGTCACCCTCGGATAAAAACCGGGCCCGACGATCGCCTTGGCAGCTTCCACCGCATCGAGGGTCGTCCGGGTGGCGAGGTCACCGATGGCGTGGACGTGCAGATCGAACCTCTCCTCGTGCAGCTCGAGCAGGAAATCCTTCAGTTCGCTTGCCGTGAGCATGGTATTGCCAACATATCCGGGTTGGTCCGCATAAGGCGCGATCATCCCTGCCGCGCGCGCGGAGTTGATTCCGTCCATCATCAGCTTGATCGTGCCGAAGCGGAGTCTTTGGCCACCGTAAGTTCTTCCAAGCCGTTTCATTTCCCGTACCGCGAGATGGCGGCGTTCCGGTACGAAGATCATGTACGTGCCTTCGATGCGCAGCGGCAGCTTCCCGCTTTTGTCGAGCTCGGAGAGCAATCCGTAGACCTCGTCCTCGTATTCCAGATTGCCGCCGTCATAGAGCGTCGTGACACCATGCTCGCTCAGGATCCTGAGCGCCTCGGTGACGCCCGCGCGGTGCAGGGCAGGATCGATGGGGAAGACCGTGGCGAAATGCCGGAAGCCCGCGCCTTCTTTCACCCAGCCGGTGGGCTCGCCGCTCCCGTCGCGCACATAGGTGGCGATGCCGGGCCGGGGATCGGGCGTGTTCCTGTCGATGCCCAGGACCTCGAGTGCTTTCGAGTTCAGCCAGAAGCTGTGGAAAGAGGAACTGGTGATCCATAGCGGGCGATCCGGCACGATCGCATCCAGCTCACGCTTGTGGGGACCGTCCATGCCGTGGACATCCTGGGACTCCGGCCAGCAACACATCCGGATCCATTCCCCCTCCGGGGCGCTGTCTGCGTAGGCTTTCACCGCGGCGAGCAATTCCTTGTGGCTCGTCTGCGGCAGCGCCGGCCCGTAGCGCTCTATGCCCATCATGCCGGGGTGTGTGTGACCGTCGATCAATCCGGGGAGCACCAGCTTGCCGCCGAGGTCGATGCGCCGGGTGGTTTTGCCCGCATGCTGCCCGGCGCCCGCGGCATCGCCGACATACACAAAGCGCTTGTCTTTGATCGCCACGGCTTGGGCCCATGGCTTGCGGGAATCCTGGGTGTGGAACCGGCCACCCGTCAGCACCAGATCGGCCACCTCTGCGGGCGCAGGATCAGCAGAAGCGCTGCCGGATAACGCAAGGAGAATGGCTGCTCGGCTGATAAACCGGACGGTGGTGGCCATGGCAGAACCCCTGATGTGCAACTGTGGAGAGCACCCCGAGCGCGCTGCGCGACAGAAACGCAGGCGAGCCGACCGGACCGTCGGCATCGCCCGCTGTTACAGGCTGACTCAGAACTGGTAGGTCACATCCAGCCCATACGTCTGCGGCTGCCCGAAGTAGCTCACCGTCCAGATGATGAACGGGATGGTGTTGATCCGGTACTCCTCGTCGAGCAGGTTCTTGCCCCACGCCGAGACCGTCAAGGTGCCATCACCCATCGGCACGTCCGCCAGACTGAGGCGCGCATTCACCAGCTCGTAGCTGTCGAGCTGCGAGCGCAGGTTCTGCACCGGATCCGGGTAAGCGACGCGCTCGTCCACATAGACCCAGTCAAGACGCGCGACCACGTTCCCGCCGGCCACACCCGGCACCGTGTACTGGATGCCCGCATTTGCGGTGTTCTCGGGCGAATAGGGGAAGTCGCGGTTGTCTGCCACATCCACGCCGCCGTCGATGTACTCGTCGTACTCCGGGTCGAGGTAGCCGTAGTTCAGGCTGAGCTGCAGGTTCTCGACGGGCTGCGCGAGCAGCTCGAGTTCGAAGCCCTTGACCGTCGCCTTGCCCGCGTTGTCGACCACGGAAGCGGCCGCGTTGCCCGCCAGGAAGATCGAGAGCTGCAGGTCCTCGATCTTGTTCTGGAAGGCCGCGACGTTCAGCTGGAGCCGGTCGTCCATCCAGCGCGATTTCATGCCGAGCTCCCAGGACGCCACTTCCTCGGGATCGTAGGGCTCGAGGAAACCGGCCAGCGTGTCGGACTCGCCGTTGAAGCCGCCCGCTTTCCAGCCCTCGGCATAGCGCAGATAGGCGTTCAGCGAATCGGTGAAGCTCCAGGAGAGCGTTACCGTGGGGGCGAAATTGCTCCAGTTCTCGTCACCCTCGCCGTAGCCGTAGCTCTCGGGGTGGTCGACGTACTGATCCTTTTCCTCTTCAGTCCAGCGCGCGCCGAGCGTGACAGTCAGGCGATCGTCTGCGATCTGCGGTTTCCAGTCGAGCTGGCCGAACACAGCCCTCGCCTCGCTGTCGAGACCGTACGCATTGCTGCTGCCCGGCGCACCGAACTCGGCAAAGAAGTTGATCGGGTTGAAAACGTCTGCGCTCTCCTCGAACCAGTACACGCCGACCACGTAATTCACGCG
>CAIXOY010000248.1 GCA_903921135.1 uncultured Gammaproteobacteria bacterium | reverse complement strand
CGCGCCGGCCGCGGGGCGATGGAACCGCCCCCGTTCAATGCTGCCTGTAGCGCCTCTGCACATGCTCCTGCCGCATCGCGATCGTCGCGCGGCGCTCCTCCTCGCTCACGCGGCGCGTGTGGGCCGGCAGGTGTTCCCACAGATCAGCGAGCTTGATGACCTTCGCCGTGGCCCAGGGGAGGTTTTCTTTGGGGCGCACGGGGTAGGCCCAGCGCACCGACATATAGCCCACCGGGTGCCCGGTGGTGTCGACCCAATTGGCGATGCCCGGGTCGCGGTGCGCGATCACGTAGCGCAGCGTGCCGTCGGGTTCGCGATCGGCCTGGAAGGCGTTCAGGCTGCTCTGAGCGCTGCCGAACTCGAGTGATTCTCCCCACGGGTTCCCGAGGTGGAAGCCGATGTAATAGGGCTCCACCGGTTGGTGCAGTTCCATCACGAGTGCTTCGTCATCGGCCAGTTCGTAGATGCCGCCGCAGTAGATGTTCGTCGCCATGCCGCCGCCCGTGGCGAGCGATGCGGCGTTGGGGCGGTTGAAATCGTTGCGCGGCATGAAGGTCTGGCCGTCGCCGTTCATGTCGCCGTAGGCCTCGAGCGTCACGGCGTAGAAGGCATTCCAGAAGTGCACCTGGTTGCGTGCGAGGCGTCCTACCTCACGCAATTGCCGCGCAGCCTCGGCGGGTGTGAGCGTCGGTGCCGGCAGGCCAAGGCGGTCGATGCGATGGATGGAGAGATCGAGCAGGTCCTCGCGGTCCCAGTCGTAGAAGAGTTCGCGCAGCACCACGAAACGCGAGACGTACTCGCGCGTCTGTACGGTGCCGTCTGGCAGGGTGCGGTTGCGCACGGCGCGCGTGGCCATGAAGTTCCCCGTGTGGCCCTCCGGGCGTTCGGGTGCGAGCAGTATCTCGAAGGAGCCGTCGGGCTCTACCTGCAGCGCCGTGCAATCCAGCACCGCGCCGTTGGCGCGCGAGCCTGGCGCCATCTCGCGCAGTTCACCGGAATCTCCCGAGTAACCGCTGGGCGTCTCGAAGATCACATAGTGCGGCGCTTTGCGGCCTGTGGGCGCTGGAGGCTCGCCGCGCCAGTGGCGGGTGTCGGCGGCGCGCCCGCGAATGCGGTAGGCGTAGTGGCCGTCGATGGGAGCGCAGAGGTAGATCGCGTCGGCGTTGTCGATGGTCGAGCGGTTCAGCGGCTGGATCGCGCGCACGAAAAACGGGTTCTCTGGCGTGGGGCCTATGCCTCGTGCAATCGCGCCGTAGAGAAAGCCCAGCACATAGCGGTAGCCCTCGGCGAGGTTGCGCGGGTTGGCGGGCGGTGGATACAGCGCGGGGGTGTCTATGGCATCGCGCGCTTCGCCGAGCGATCCCAGCATCTGCTCCCATGCGGCGCGCAGTTCCTCGGCGGCGGCGCGCGTGTCTTCGTCGTCGTGGCCTGCAGGGGCTGAGGAGTGATCGCTCATGAGCGTTTTTCTCTCGGGGGTGGGGGCGTGGCGTCCCAGTTGAAGCGTGAAAAGAGCGGGGCGAGTTTGCGGTGGATCTCGGCGTGCTCCAGCCCGAACTCCTCCAGGCTGTAGCGGTGCGTGGTCTCGTGCTCGCGCGCGTTGGCATCCTCGGCAGCAAGGAACTCACGCGCCTGCGCGCTGAGCGGAATGCCCAGATCGGCGTAGACGCGCTCCAGCGTGGCGCGCGGCGCGGATACGAGATCGCGGTAATCGATGATCGCGACCGGCGTTTGCGGGTGCCGCGCCAAGGTTCTCTCTGGCAGCAGGTAGTGCTCGTAAGACAGATCCGTCATCACGCGCGTGGCGCCCGCGATGCGCGCTGCATCCATGTTGCCACCGCGTTTCCAGCTCATATGCATGAGCTTCAGCAGGCTCGGTATCGTCTCGTAGGGGTTGCGATAAAGGATCACGAAGCGCGCGTCGGGAAAGGTCTCGATCAGCGTTTCGACGCGCCCGCACCACGTGGGGTTCTTGCTCACGTGGATCTTGTCCGAACCGTTCAGGTAGAGCTGGCGGCGCACGCATTCTCGGTAAAAACGCATCAGCCGTGCGCGAGAGCGAGCGGGGCGCTGGTCTACATGGAAGAAATCGAGCTCCGCGAGGTAAGGCAGCTTGGTCATCCAGAAGCCCGAGGCACAGGAGGCCTGGAAGATCAGGTCGTCTTCTTCCGGGATGGTGAGACCCATCTTGTGGATGTGTTGTGAGGGGCCGAATTTG
>CAIXOY010000247.1 GCA_903921135.1 uncultured Gammaproteobacteria bacterium | reverse complement strand
TGCAGCACGCGGTTCTGCGGGTAGAGCGATGCCCGCTCACGCCAGACCTCGTCCGTGCCGATGCCTCGCCGCGCGGCCTCGGCGCGTGCCGAGCGCTCGGCCATTTCAGTGCGTACCCAGCCCGGCAGCACGGCGTTCGATGTGACGCCAAAAGGTCCTGCGTCCTGCGCGATCGCGCGCGCCAGACCGATCAGGCCGTGCTTGGAGGCGGTGTAGGCGCTGCCGCGGCGCTCGGCGATCTGCCCTGCGGTGGAACTGGTGAAAACGAGCCGGCCGTAGCCGCGTTCGCACATGCCGCCCACCGTGAGCCGCGAGAGTTCGAAGGGGCCGTCCAGGTTGATGCGGAGCGTCTCGCGCCAGACGGCGGGGTCCTGCTCCCAGACGAGTTTTTCGTGGGCCGAGCCGATGCCATGGTTGCAGACGAGGATATCCACTGGTCCGAGTCGGCGCCCGGTTTCCGAGACGACATGCGCGCAGCCCTCGGGCGTGCCGAGATCCGCCGCTACCCAGTCGAGCCCCAGAGTGGCGAGTTCGGCCTCGCTGCGCGCCGTGGCCATCACGCGAGCACCCGCCGCGGCAAGCAACAGGGCAGCCTCGCGGCCAATGCCGCGCCCCGCGCCGGTGACCAGCGCTACCCGTCCGTGCATGTCTTGTTTCCTGCGTGCCCGATGTGTGTGCTCAGAGCCCGGCGCGTCGTCCGGCCAGACCGATAAAGACACCGACCAGAATCACTACCAGCGCGATCGTTCCGAACATGATCTGCCTCCGCCCTTACGATTGGTTTCATCGTCGTGCTGGCGTCGTCTGCGCGACGCCTCAGGCTTGAATATAGTCCGGATCCCGCGCTATGCCCGGCTGGCCTCGCCGAGTGCGCGGTCGACCAGCGCGAGGCGGTCGTTGCCGAAGTACATATCGGTGCCGTTCACGAAGATCGTGGGACTGCCAAAGCCGCCGCGAGTCACGAGTTCCTCGGTATTCGCACGCAGGCGGTCCTTGCAGGCGGCAGAGCCGATGGCCGCGAAAAAATCCGCTGGCTCCATGCCCAGCCCCTTCACGATCCCCGCGAGCACCTCGTCCTGCGAGATGTCTTCCAGCCGGCCCCAGTAGCTCTCGAACACGGCGGTGCAGTAGGGCAGGAGCAGGCCTTTGTCCTCGGCCGCGAAGGCGCCGCGCATCGCCTTCACGCTGTTCACGGGGAACACCGGCGGCCAGCCGATCTCGAGCCCGTAGGCGCGCGCCCAGTCGGCCAGATCCTTGCGCATGTAGTTCCAGCGCCGCGGGTTCGGGTTGGCGCGGTTGTCGTAGACCTCCTTGTTCACGGCATTGAACACGCCGCCGACCAGGATGGGTTTCCAGATGACGGGAACCCCGTGGCGCTCCGCGATGGGCTGTATGCCGGCGAAGGCGAGGTAGGTCCAGGGGCTCGAGCAGTCGAAAAACAGTTCCAGCGTTGCCATGGCCGTGTGTTCCTGTCGGGTCAGTTGCGTTTGCTGCGCTGGCGCAGCACGAACAGCGCCAGCGTGGAGCCGATGATGCCCACGGCCGCGCCCACCAGCAGCGCGGGCGAGGCGCCTTGGTTCTCGATGGCGGCGCCGAGCATGAAGCCCGGCAGCACGTAGAGCGGCGCCCACGCGATGCCGGACACCACGTTGATCAGGAAAAACCGCCGCGCAGGCATCGAAAGTATGCCGGCGACCAGCGGAATCACCGGGCGTATGGGGCCCACGAAGCGGCCCAGGGCCACGCCCCATGCGCCGTGACGCGCGAAGAAATCCTCGCCGTTGGCGATCCATGCCGGGTGCTTGCGGAAAGGCCATGCGCGCTTGATGTCGGCGTGGAAGATGCGGCCGAGCAGGTAGCTCACGCCATCGCCCGACACCGCTCCGGCGAAAGCGGCCAGAAGGCAACCCGTGACCGAGAGTTCCACGGCACCCGCCGCGAAACTGGCCGCTCCGAGTATCACGATTCCCGGCACGATAATGCCGAGCAGTGCGAAGGACTCGATGAAGGCCACCGCCCCTATGCTGGCGATGACCCACCCGGGGTTGGCGATGAGCCAGTGCTGTATGGCTGTGACATCCATCGAGGCTGTGTTCCCGAACTGCGTTTTTGCGGGGAAATCCGTGGCATTCCGGCCGTCGGGCGCGGGTGCGATGCTGCGGGGCGGCCGGTATAATGCCACCGCTGCATGCCGCAGCGCGCCCCTTGGATCAAGAGTACCGCATGGATTACGTACGCTACGTGTCCGATCTCGGCCTCGCCGCACGCGCGGCCTCCCGCGCCGTTGCGTGCGCCTCCACGCAACTGAAAAACGCTGCACTGCTGGCCGCCGCGGACGCCCTCGATGCGGGGCGCGCGGGGCTTCTGGCCGCGAACGGGCGTGATGTGCAGGGCGCCATCGGGCGCGATCTGGAGCCTGCGCTGGTCGATCGGCTCAGACTGGACGACGCCCGCATCGACGCCATGATCGAGGGCGTGCGGCAGGTGGCGGGGCTGCCTGATCCGGTCGGCACCGTCACAGACCTCGCCTACCGACCCAGCGGCATCCGTGTCGGCCGCATGCGTGTACCCCTCGGTGTGGTCGGCATCATCTACGAGTCCCGCCCCAACGTTACCGCAGACGCCGCGGCGCTCTGCATCAAGTCGGGCAATGCCGTGATCCTGCGCGGCGGCTCCGAGGCCCTCGAATCCAACCGTGCCATCGCCGCCTGCCTCGCACGCGGGCTCGATCTTGCCGGTCTCCCGGGTACTGCCGTGCAACTCGTCGCGCATACCGACCGGGAGATCGTCTCGGCGCTGGTGGCCTCGCCCGCAGCGGTCGACGTGATCGTGCCGCGCGGCGGCAAGGGTCTGATCGAGCGCGTGTCCCGGGATGCCCGCGTCCCCGTGATCAAGCATCTGGACGGCGTCTGCCATGTCTATGTCGACGCATCTGCCGACGCCGGGCAGGCACTGGCCATCGCGGTGAACGCCAAGACACAGCGCTACGGCACCTGCAACACGATGGAAACCCTGCTGGTCGATGCGGCGGTGGCAGCGCAGATGCTGCCCCCCATCGCGGCTGCGCTGGGCGAGGCCGGCGTGGAACTGCGCGGCTGTCCGCGCAGCCGCGCGCTGGTGCCGCAGGCGCTGCCCGCTACGGAAGAGGACTGGTACGCGGAGTACCTCGCCCCCATCCTGGCGGTGCGCGTCGTCGACGGCATGGACGAGGCCATGGAGCACATCGCGCGCTACGGCTCGCAGCATACGGACGCCATCGTCACGCAGCATCACGGACGTGCCATGCGTTTCCTGCGTGAGGTCGATTCCAGCTCCGTGATGGTGAACGCCTCCACCCGCTTCGCGGACGGCTTCGAGTACGGGCTGGGAGCCGAGATCGGCATCTCCACCGACAAATTCCACGCCCGTGGTCCGGTCGGGCTCGAAGGCCTCACCTCGCAGAAGTGGATCGTCCTCGGCGAGGGACAGGTGCGTGGCTGAAGGCCTGCGGGGCGCCGCAGCTCCGCTCGTGCCGCGCCGCATCGGCCTGCTGGGCGGCACCTTCGACCCGGTGCACCACGGCCATCTGCGCATGGCCCTGGAGGCCGCCGAGTTGCTCGGTCTGGACGAACTGCGGCTGGTGCCCGTCAACGTACCGGCCTTGCGCGCGCAGCCCGGCGCCACGCCGGAGCAGCGCCTCGACATGCTCTGCCTTGCCACCGCGGGCATGCCCGGGCTGACGGTCGATGACCGCGAACTGCGTCGTGGCGGTGTGTCCTACAGCATCGACACCCTGCGCGAGATCCGCCTCGATCTGGGTGACCTGCACCGGCTCTGCATGATCGTGGGCGAGGACGCCTTTGCAGGCCTCGAACGCTGGAAGGAGTGGCAGCGCCTGCTCGACTACGCGCACATCGTGGTGCTGACCCGTCCCGGCGACACCGTAGCCCCCGGTGCCACTCTGGCCGCATGGACGGCAGAACATCTGGAGGCCGATCCCGCGGCCGCATTGCGTGCGGCGAGCCGTGGCCGCATCCTGCGCCTCGCGCTCACGCAGCTCGCGATTTCCTCGACGCACGTCCGCGCGCTGCTCGCCGACGGCCGCAATGCCCGATTCCTGTTGCCCGAGCCCGTGCTCGAATACATCCACGCACACCGCATCTATGGCGCCATGTCCGGCGCCGCCACCGGAGGATCACCGTGAAACCCACTGACAGCGCCGCGCTCGCGGAGCTAGCCGTCAAGGCCGTGCAGGACCTGAAAGGCCGCGACCCCAAACGCCTCGACGTCACCGAGCTCACCGATGTGATGGACGAACTCGTCATCGCCACCGGCACCTCCTCGCGCCATGTGCGCTCCATCGCCGAGAACGTGATCGCCGAGGCGCGCAAGGCGGGCGTGCGCCCGATCGGCATGGAGGGCCAGGAAACCGGCGAGTGGGTGCTGGTCGACTTCGGCGGGGTGGTGGTGCATGTGATGGGCGAGGACCAGCGCAAGTTCTACGCGCTGGAGAAGCTCTGGACCTCGCTGCCAGGCCGGGAATGAGCGCGAGGCTGCGCCTCCTCGCCGTGGGCACGCGCATGCCCGGCTGGGTGCAGGAGGGGTTCGAGGAATACCGCAAGCGCCTGCCGCGCGAATGGGCGCTGGAGCTGCGCGAAATCCCGCTCGCGCGCCGCGGCGCCGATGTCGCGCGTGCCGTGCGCGAGGAGGGCGATGCCCTGCTCGCAGCGCTGGACGGTGACGAGTTCGTGGTGGCGATGGAGGTGGGCGGCAAGCCCCTTTCGACGACTGATATCTCGGCGCGCCTCGGCCGTTGGCGGGAGGACGGTCAGCGCGCGGCCTTCCTGGTCGGCGGCCCCGACGGCCTGTCCGATGCGTGCCGGGCACGGGCGCGCGAGCAGTGGTCGCTCTCGCGGCTCACGCTGCCGCACCCGTTGGTGCGTATTCTCCTGGCCGAGCAGCTCTACCGTGCGTGGAGCCTGATGGCCGGGCATCCCTACCACCGCTGAGCACCCACCGTGGCCGGCCAGATCTCCATCCGCGACACGCAGACCGAGACGCGCGTCTTCAGCAAGCGGGCGGTGCTGGCGGCCGTAGTGGTCGTGCTCGCTGCCTGCGGGCTGCTCACGCGCTACTTCCACCTGCAGGTGGTCGATCACGAGAAGTACCGTACCGAGTCCGATCGCAACCGCATCCACGCGCGCCCCGTACCACCGCGGCGCGGACTGATCTTCGACCGTCATGGCGTGGTGCTGGCCGACAACCGTCCGATCTTCAACCTTGTGGTCACGCGCGAGCGTGTGCGCGACATGGACCAGACGCTCGCGCTGATCGGCAACACCATCGGGCTGGACAGCGCCGACGTGGAGCGATTCCGCAAGCGTCTGCCGCGGCAACTGCCCTTCGAGGCGGTGCCGCTCAAGTTCAACCTGAGCGAGGAAGAGATCGCGCGCCTTGCGGTGAACCGTCACCTGCTGCCGGGCGTCGAGGTCGAGGCGGAGCTGGTACGCCACTACCCCCACGGCGAACTGCTGGCGCATGCAGTGGGTTATGTGGGGCGCATCAACGAGAGCGAACTCGCCACGCTCGACCCGGCCGATTACGCCGGCACCAACCTGATCGGCAAGAACGGCATCGAGAAGTTCCACGAGGACGCGCTGCACGGCAGCGTGGGTTACGAGAACGTCGAGACCAACGCGCGCGGCCGCGTGCTGCGCGTGCTCGAGCGCATCGATCCGGGTGCCGGGCAGGATCTGGTGCTGGAGCTCGATTTCGAGGTGCAGCGCGTGGCGCAGCAGGCGCTGGGTGCGGAGCGTGGCGCGGTGGTGGCGATCGATCCCCAGACCGGCGGCGTGATCGCGCTCGCGAGTTCGCCCAGCTTCGACCCCAACCCCTTCGTCTCCGGCATCAGCGGTCCGGCCTACGCGCTGCTCCGCGACTCCCCGGACCACCCACTGATCAACCGTACGATCCAGGGGCTCTATCCGCCGGGCTCCACCGTCAAGCCGATGTATGCGCTCGCCGGGCTTTACTACGGCATTTCCACGCCCACCAGCGCCGTGCCCGATCCCGGCTGGTACCAGTTGGGTGGCGTGGGAAGACGCTACCGGGACTGGAAGAAATGGGGCCACGGCGGGGCAGTGAACCTCACGCAGGCGATCATCGAGTCCTGCGACGTCTACTTCTACGATCTTGCCAACCGCATGGGCATGCAGCGGATGCACGATTTCGCGCTGGATTTCGGTATGGGCTCCGCGACCGGTGTGGACCAGACCGCCGAGCGGCGCGGCGTGATGCCCTCGAATGCATGGAAACTCGCGGCGATCGGACAGCGCTGGTATCCGGGCGAAACACTGAGCGTGGGCATCGGGCAGGGCTACATGCTTGCCACCCCCATGCAACTTGCCGTGATGACCGCCACCATCGCGAATCGCGGGCGTCATTACCGGCCCCGTCTGGTACAGCGCATCGGTGCGGGCGTGCAGGAACCGGAGTTGCTGCATACCGTGGAGATGCCGGATCCCGCCTACTGGGATATCGTCGTCAAGGCAATGGAAGATGTGGTGCACGGTCCCCGCGGCACTGCCAAAGCCATCAACAAGGACCTCTCCTACCGCATCGCCGGCAAGACGGGCACGGCGCAGGTGGTCGGGATCGCGCAGAATGCGACCTATGACTCCGCCAAACTCGACAAGCGCCAACGCGACCACGCGCTCTTCGTGGCCTTCGCCCCGGCGGAAGATCCGCGGATCGCGGTGGCCGTGATGGTCGAGAACGGCGAGCACGGCAGCACCACTGCGGCACCCGTAGCGCGAAAGGTCATGGACGCCTATCTGTTGCCCGGAGCACCGGCTGCGGAGCAAACCCCGTGAGGCGCGGCGATTTCGTGCGGCAGATGCCCGCCAGCGGGCAGGATTTCGGTGCGGGCGCGACGCTGGGAGAGCGCCTGCGCGTCGACTTCTGGCTGCTGCTCATACTGCTCGCGCTGTGCGGCTACGGGCTGGTCGTGCTCTACAGCGCCAGCGGCCGAAACATGGACACTGTCGAGCGGCAGGCGGGGCTCATGCTGGCCGGCCTGGTTGCGATGGTGGGCGTGGCGCAACTCGGCGTGAAGCAGTTGCGGCGCTGGACCCCCGTGGCCTATCTGCTCGGTTGCCTGCTGCTGCTCGCGGTGGATCTGGTGGGCATCGGCGCCAAGGGTGCGCAGCGCTGGCTCGAAATCCCCGGCCTTCCCCGTTTCCAGCCTTCCGAAATCATGAAGCTTGTGGTGCCGCTTGCCGTGTCGAGCTTCCTCGCCGCCTCCGTTCTGCCGCCGCGTCTGGTGCACGTGATGGTCACGATCGCGATCGTCGCCGTCCCCACGGTGCTGGTGCTGATACAGCCCGATCTCGGCACGGCCGTGCTGATCGCCGCGGCCGGGCTGATCGTGCTGTTCCTGGCGGGTCTGCGCTGGGTCTACATAGCAGTGGTCGTCGCCGCGCTGGCCGTGGCCGCACCGCTCATGTGGAACTACGTCCTTTACGACTACCAGAAACAGCGTGTGCTCACCTTGCTCGATCCGGAGAGCGACCGCCTCGGCGCTGGCTGGAACATCATCCAGTCGAAGACCGCGATCGGCTCGGGGGGTATAGAGGGCAAGGGCTGGTTGCGAGGCACACAGTCGCACCTCGACTTCCTGCCCGAGGGACACACGGACTTCATCATCGCCGTACTCGCCGAGGAGTTCGGCTTCCGCGGTGTGGCGGGTCTGCTGGCGCTTTACCTCGCGCTCGTGGGGCGCGGATTGTGGATTGCGCTGCGCGCGCAGGACACTTTCTCGCGGCTCGCCGTCGGCGGGCTCACGCTGACATTTTTCGTCTATATTGTCGTGAACATGGGGATGGTGTCGGGGCTCCTGCCGGTGGTGGGCGTGCCGCTTCCCCTGATCAGCCAGGGTGGTACGGCGCTGATTTCGCTGCTTGGCGGCTTCGGCGTCGTCATGGCAGTGGGAACCGAGCGTCGCCGGATGCTGGGCTGAGTTGACCCGTCGTGCAGTCAAGCGGGAGTTGAACGTGTTTCGCATCCTTGCCGTGATCCTCTCTCTGTTCGCCTCCAGCGTCTTCGCTGCGGGGTATGCCTCGCATCCGGCTTATCCCGCCTTCGAGGCGAAGATGATCCGCGAGCACGGTTTCGAGGCCGCAGAGCTGCGCCGTCTGCTCGGCGAGGCCGAACGCAAGGACTCCATCCTCGAGGCCATTGCCCGACCCGCCGAGAAACGCCTCACCTGGGGCGAGTACCGCAAGATTTTCATCACGCAGGCCCGCATCGACGGCGGCGTGGCCTTCTGGCGCGAGAACCGTGAATCCCTTGCACAGGCAGCGAAGCGCTTCGGCGTGGATCCCGAGGTGATCGTTGCCATCATCGGCGTCGAGACCCGCTACGGCGGCAACATGGGCTCTTACCGCGTCATCGATGCGCTCGCCACCCTGGCGTTCGATTACCCGCCACGCAGTGCGTTCTTCGGTGGTGAACTCGAACAGTTCCTCGTGATGGCACGCGAGCAGGGATTCGATGCGCTGCAGCTCAAAGGCTCTTATGCGGGGGCCATGGGCATGGGACAGTTCATCCCCAGCAGCTTCCGCGCCTACGCAGTGGACTTCGACGGCGACGGCCGTGCCGACATATGGAACAGCCGCACCGATGCGATCGGCAGCGTTGCCAATTATTTCAACCGTCACGGCTGGAGCGCAGGAGCACACGTTGTCGATCGGGCCAGCGCCGTGGGCACTGTGGCTACGGATCGCATGAACCCGGGCCTGGAGCCGAACACGCTCGTGTCGGAGTTGCCTGCGCTGGGGCTCTCGCCCCGCGGAAACCTGCCCGCCGCAGAGCGCGTGCTGCCCCTCATGCTCCAGGCAGAAGACGGAACCGAGTACTGGCTTGGCCGCCACAATTTCTACGTGATCACCCGCTACAACCGCAGCCCGCTCTACGCGATGGCGGTGCACCAGCTGAGCCAGGAGATCCTGGCGGCGCTCAGGCAACCCTGAGGCCTATGACATGACGTTAGGGCGTACCCTGGGTTGTGCGGCGCTTCTGGCGCTGCTCGCGGGTTGCGCCTCGGGCCCACCAGCATTTCCCGAGCGTCCTGCCGCAGTGCCCGCGGGCTCCGACAAGGACGGCACGCCAGGTTACCGCGCAGACCTCGCGAATGTACCGGACGCCATTCCCCGCCCCGAGGTACGCACGGCCGCAGGCAACAAGTCGCCCTACACGGTCCTCGGCAAGACCTACCGTGTGAAGCCTGTCCCGCCTGGCCACCGCGAGCGTGGCCTCGGGTCCTGGTATGGCACGAAGTTCCACGGACGCAAGACCTCGCTCGGCGAAGACTACGATGTCTACACGATGACTGCCGCGCACAAGTCGCTTCCGCTGCCCACCTATGTGCGCGTCACCAATCTCGAGAACGGCAAACGGGCAGTGGTGCGCGTCAACGACCGTGGTCCCTTCCACGAGGACCGCGTGATCGACCTGTCCTATGCCGCGGCTTACCGACTCGGTTACGCCAACAAGGGAACCGCGCTGCTCGAACTCGAGGTGCTCGATCCGATGGCACCCGAATGGGTGGCCAAACGTGCCGGTCGTGAGTATCACGAGCCCGCGATGGCCGCGCGTGCACCGGAATCCGCCCCGGTGGTCGCTGATGAATTGCCCGACGTCGTTGCAGGTGCGGATCCGGGTATCGCGCCGGAATCATCGGCGGCTGGCGAGATGCAGCGCCGTGTCTGGCTGCAGGCCGGCGCGTTCCGCAGCATCGATGGGGCTCGCAACCTCCAGCGCAACCTCGCAGCGCTGCTTGATCAGGATGTCACCATACAGACGGTTGCCGGCTGGCACCGGGTGCGCGTGGGGCCGCTCGCCAACGACGCGGTACTCGACGACGCGCTCCGTCGCCTGGCCGCTGCACGACTTGCCGCGCAGGTCGTGACGGAGTGATGCCGCCCCGCGCGTGATGCGTATAATTCCGCGCCGTCCCGTCGGCGCAGCCGCTGCCGACACGCTACCCGGAGCTCACGTGATCCGACTCGTCCTCGCCTGTGTCCTCGCCTTCCTGCTGCCCGCGTTGCCCGGCATGGCGCAGCCCGCGCCCGATGCCGCCCCCGCCCCGGCGGCTCCCTCGCAACCCATCATCCCCGCCCCGCCAGCGATCGCCGCCAAGGCCTGGATCCTGGTCGACGCCGACACTGGCAAGGTCATCACCGAGCACGCCGCAGACGAGCGCATGGCGCCTGCCAGCCTCACCAAGATGATGACCGGCTACGTGCTCTCCGAAGCCATCCGCACGGGCAAGGTGAAGTGGGAAGACACGGTTCGCATCACCCCCAATTCCTGGGCGCAGAACCCGGCATTCATCGGCTCCTCTCTGATGTGGGTCGACATCAATTCCGATGTCAGTTACCGCGATCTCAACTACGGGCTGGTGATTTCCTCGGGCAATGACGCGAGCGTGGCCATCGCCGAGGGTCTGGCCGGTTCGCAGGAAGCCTTCGCCGACATGATGAACCAGCAAGGCGCCCGTCTCGGGCTCAGCAACACCCACTTCATGAACGCGCACGGTTTGCCCGATCCCCAGCACTACACCACCGCGCGCGATCTCGCCACGCTCTCGCGGGCGATGATCGTCGATCATCCTGAGGATTACGGCGTCTATTCCCAGACGCATTTCAGCTTCAACAACATCCGCCAGATGAACCGCAACGAGTTGCTCGGCGAGCCGGGCGTTGACGGCATCAAGACCGGCCACACGGAGGAGGCGGGTTTCTGCCTGGTGAGCTCCGCCAAGCGCGGTGACATGCGCCTGGTGGCGGTGGTGCTGGGCACCGCGAGCCGCGCTGCGCGCACCGAGGAAAGCCGCAAGCTCCTCACCTACGGTTTCAGCTTCTACGAGACCACCACGGTGTTGCAGCCGGGCGCAAAGATCGCCGTGGCGCAGGTGTGGGGCGGCGCCGCGAAGAGCGTGGAACTGGGCGTGACACGGGGCGTGCACATCACGGTGCCGCGCGGGCGGGTGGCCGACATCAAGGCGCTGGCTGTCGATGTGCACACCGCGGTGGAGGCACCCGTTGCCGCAGGCCAGGAACTGGGGCGCGTATCGGTATCGCTGGACGGTCAGGAGATCGACAGCCAGCCGCTGGTCGCGCTGCAGCCCGTGGAGGCAGGCGGTTTCTTCACGCGTTTCTGGGACTCTCTGGCGCTGTTCTTCATGCAGCTTTTCGGCAAGGCCTGAGCCCGGTCCCATGGAACGTCCGCAGATCGAATTCCCCTGCGAGTACCCCATCGCGGTGGTCGGTGAGGCCGGCCCGGATTTCCAGGCCCTCGTCGAATCGATCGTCGACGCCCACGCTCCGGGGTTTCCGCGCCACCGCACCACGCTGCGCGAGAGTGGCGGCGGTCGTTATGTCTCGGTGCGCGTCATCATCGTCGCCACCGGCGAACCGCAACTGCGCGCACTCTTCGAGGCGCTGAAGGGCACGGGCCGGGTGCAGGCGGTGCTGTGAGCACGGCCGCGCCGGCGCAATTGCAGGTCTGGCGCAGCGAGCGCATCGACTACCTCAGCGCCTGGCGGGCACAGCGTCACTACACCGATACCCGCGGCCCGGCGAGCCCTGATGTGCTCTGGTGGCTGGAGCACGACGCCGTTTTCACGCAGGGCCAGGCCGGCAAGCCCGAGCACCTGCTGGACCCCGGCCCCGTGCCCGTGCTGCAGTCGGATCGTGGTGGACAGGTGACCTGGCACGGGCCAGGCCAGCTGGTCGGCTACCTGCTGCTCGACCTGCGCCGGCTCGGCATCGGTGTGCGCGAACTGGTCGATCGTATCGAGGGCGCGGTGATCGGCCTGCTGGCGGGCTACGGTATAGAGGGCCGGGCGAGGCGGGAGGCACCGGGCGTTTACGTGGATGGCGCCAAGATCGCGTCCCTCGGGCTGCGTGTGCGAAAGGGCTGCTCCTATCACGGGCTGAGCCTCAACCTCGCGCCGGATCTCTCCGGGTTTTCGCGTATCAACCCCTGCGGCATGGCGGGCCTGGCGGTGACGCGGCTTGCGGATCTGGTGCCACCGGGTACGGATGTATCGCGCGGTGTGGTGGAGCGTCTCCTCGACGCCGAGCTGCGGCGCGCCTTTGGCTATGATCCCGCCCTGATGCCGGCGCAGGACGTTCCGTCCGGCCTTATCGACGAACAGCACGCCGGCTGATACCGGCAGGGAGCGCAACACGATGAGCGAACAGGGCCGTGCGACGCCGCGCAAGGTGGTGCAGGGCGAGAAGCTCCGCGGTGAGGACAAAACCGCGCGCATCCCCGTGAAAATCGTTCCCACCGAGGCGCCTCTGCGCAAGCCCGACTGGATCCGCGTACGCATTCCCGTCTCGGCGGAAGTCGAGCGTATCAAGGAGATCCTGCGCCGCAACCGCCTCGCCTCGGTGTGCGAGGAGGCGAGTTGCCCCAACCTTGGCGAGTGCTTCGGTGGCGGCACGGCCACCTTCATGGTGATGGGCGAGATCTGCACACGGCGCTGCCCGTTCTGCGATGTCGCGCACGGGCGGCCCAATCCGCTCGACCCGGGCGAGCCCGCGCACCTCGCCGCCGCGATCGCCGAGATGGGTCTGCGCTACGTGGTGATCACCTCCGTTGACCGCGACGATCTGCGCGACGGCGGCGCGGCGCATTTTGCCGACTGCATCCGTGAGACCCGTGCCCGTAACCCGGACATCCGCGTCGAGGTGCTGGTGCCCGACTTTCGCGGCCGCATGGACGTGGCGCTCGACATCCTTGCTGCCGAACCGCCGGACGTGTTCAACCACAACATGGAAACCGTGCGGCGACTCTATCTGCAGGCAAGGCCCGGCTCCGATTTCGACTGGTCGCTCGACCTGCTGCAGCGTTACAAGGCGCGCCGTCCGGAAGTGCTCACCAAGTCCGGATTGATGCTGGGCCTTGGTGAGACCAACGAGGAAATCGTCGAGGTGATGCACGCGCTGCGCGAGCACGATGTCGACATGCTGACCATGGGCCAGTACCTGCAGCCGAGCCGCCATCACTTGCAGGTTGCGCGTTTCGTGCACCCGGACGAGTTCGCCGAGCTCGGCCGCATCGCCGAATCACTGGGGTTCAGGAGCGTGGCAAGCGGGCCGCTGGT
>CAIXOY010000246.1 GCA_903921135.1 uncultured Gammaproteobacteria bacterium | reverse complement strand
GTCGTCCTTGCGGTCCATAGGTGAAGCAACCCTGCGGGAGAGGTGGTGAGGATCCGGGTGCAAAGCGTTCGGGGCCTGTGGGAGAATGCCCCCCGATCTCGCCCGGTCGTCGGGCCAACATAACGGAACGCTTTTGCCAATGCAAAGCACGCGCTACGCACTGCTTCTTGCTGCCCTGGTAGTCCTCGGCGGATGCGGCTTCAACTTCAAGATGCCGAACCTCGGCGTCTACAAGATCGACATTCCGCAGGGCAACATCGTCACGCAGGAGATGGTCGACAAACTCCGCCCTGGCATGAGCAAGCGCCAGGTGCGTTTCGTGATGGGCACGCCCCTGATCCTCGACACTTTCGAGCCCGAACGCTGGGATTACCTGCGCTCGCTCGAGACGCGCAAGCAGAAGCGCAGCCAGCAGCGCATCAGTCTGTTCTTCGAGAACGACACCTTGGTCCGCATGGAGGGTGATCTGGCGCCGGGCGGCGCGAAGACCGAGCCTGCAGCACAGTAAACCCGATCAGGCGCGACGCGCCTTCTCCCTGCGCCTGCGGGATTCCATAGGGTCAACGCGCAGCGGCCGGTAGATCTCCACCCGGTCGCCCTCTGCCAGCTGCTGCACACGCGGGTCTTCGACCCGCCGCCCGAAGACCCCGACTGCAGCCTTCGTCACATCCAGTCCTTCAACCTGCCGCGTGATATCCGATCGAAGCAGCGCCTCGAGCACGGTGCAGTGCCCAGGCACGTCGATGGCTATCAGTATCTGGCGCTCCGGCAGCGCGTAGGCCACCTCGACGCGGATGAACCCCGGCTCAGCGGCCATGCAGCTCGCGGGCGCGGCGGCATACGGCGTCGACCAGGCCGTTCGCCACGGATTCGAACAGCTGCCGGGCCGCGCGGCTCGCGAGCGAATTGCTGAGGCGGAAGGCAAGCCGCAACGAGACCTTGCAGGCGTCGTCGCGCAGCACCTCGAAACTCCACTGGCCCTCGAAACGCTCGAAGGGCCCTTCGAGCAGTTCCATGTCGATGGCTTTCGGAGAGGACAGGCGATTGCGGGTGGTGAAGCTCTGGCGGATGCCGGCCTTGGCCAGATGCAGGCGGGCCTCGACCATCTCCTCACTGCGGCTCAGCACTTCTGCGCCCACGCAGCCCTCCATGAAGCGCGGATAGGACTCGATGTCGTTCACCAGTTCGAACATCGACTGCGCCGGATACAACATCAGGGCGCTGCGGTGGATTTCGGTGAGCATGGGCTGGTGCGGGACCGCGTTCGTGAAAAGCGGCGGACTATACCCGATGCGCCCGGCCCATGCTCTTCAAGGCCGGGATCAGACCCCATGCTATTCTCCGCCCCCTTTCCAAACTGCCTTGGTGCATGTCCATGACCGGCAAAAGAGCCAAGTCGAGCGGCGGCGGCGTGATCGCCCAGAACCGCAAGGCGGGCTTCGAATACCACATCGAGGATCGCATCGAGGCCGGCATCGCCCTCGAAGGCTGGGAAGTGAAAAGCCTGCGCGCCGGCCGCGCGAGCCTGGTCGACAGCTACGTCTACTTCCGTGACGGCGAGGCCTTTCTGCAGGGCGCGCGCATCGAACCCCTGGCGAGCGCAAGTTCGCACTTCGTGGCCGTGCCCGGCCGCAACCGCAAGCTCCTGATGGGCCGCCGCGAAATCGACAGTCTGATCGGCGGCGTGGAGCGCGAAGGCTACACGGCCGTCTGCACCCGCATGTACTGGAAAGGTCATCTCGTGAAGTGCGAGGTCGCACTCGCCAAGGGCAAGAAGCAGCACGACAAGCGCGCCACCGAAAAAGACCGCGACTGGGCCCGCCAGAAGCAGCGCCTGAACCGGCACACCAAATAGCACCTGAACTTTCCGCGATCGCGCGGTCCAACCTGATGCGCGGGGGTGTTACCCTGCGGTTTCACGGGGGCGCTTTGGATTCGACGTGGGTCGCGAAGCCCGATGTGCATGCCGAGAGTGCAATGCCTCTCGTAAATCAACATTGCAAATCGATAGTTGCCAACGACGACAGCTACGCACTCGCTGCTTAAACCCC
>CAIXOY010000245.1 GCA_903921135.1 uncultured Gammaproteobacteria bacterium | reverse complement strand
CTGCTGAACCTGCTGCGCGAAACGCTGGGCGCGCTCGCCGTGAAACCGCTGGTGCCTGCACGCAGCCCTGTCGAGAAAATGACCGACTGGCTGGCGGGGACGCGTCTGCCTCCACGTTTCACGCTCGGCCAGCACTGCGACCTGCGCGACCCGCTGCATCAGGCCAATGTGATCCGCGCGCGAGCGCAGGAGCTTGCCACCGCGGAGGTGCGCAACCACCTCGAAGCGGGCAAGACCGTCGCGAGCCACGGTTTGCAGTGGAGCGACCGACTGCAGTTCGTGCTGGCCGAGGACCTGTCCGCAAGCGCCATCAAATATCTCGACGTGCGCGAGCGCGACGCGGGCTACGAAGGCGAGGACGATGCTGCGGAACTGGCCCGGCTGGACGGGGATTTCGTGTTGATGTCGATGGAACTCGACAAGCTGGTCGAAGACCTGATCGAGATCTTCGGAAGCTCCGACTGAGGGCTCAGGCGAAGACGCGGAGCAAGGCCACAAGTGCTCCGGCCAGCGCCAGCGCGGATACCCCCAGCATCAAACGCTCGGCCGGGCTGAAGGGCTCACCACGGAGCGCGCCGGGAAGCCGGAAAGACACCATCTTTCGGGAAGGCATGGGTACTGCTGGAACCACCGGGAACGCGCGGGCGGGATGCCGGCGCGGCGGGACTATATCACCACGCCTTCGCCCTTCCGGCAGGCGCCGCGCCGTGAAAAGTGGCGCGACTCAGTAGCTGGTGGGCAGCTTGCCGTTGATGATGATGTTCTTTCCCTCGAAGGCAATGTAGTCGCCGATGGCGAGGTCCTTCAGGATGCGGGCAACCATCTCGCGCGAGGCACCCACGCGGTCGGCGATATCCTGCTGGGTAAGACGCTCCTCGATGTAGAGCTTCTCTCCGCGGGGTTCTGCGAGGCTCATCAGCACCTTGGTCACGCGGCCGTAGACATCCTGCAGGGCAAGACTCTTGACGTTCTCGGTGAGCTTGCGCACCCGGCGCGTCAGATTGCGGATCAGGGTCTGGGCCATGTTCGGGTGGCGCGACATCACGCCATTGAACTCGTCCTTGAAGATGATCGTGAAGGAACACTTCTCGAGGGTGCGCACCGAGGCCGAGCGGCGGTCGTCGTCGAGCAGTGCGAGCTCGCCGAAATAATCCCCCGGCCCGAGGGTGTTCATGATGTATTCCTTGCCGTTCTTGTCGCTGCAATACACCTTCACCCTGCCGCTCTCGATGACGTAAAGCGAGTCCGCGAAGTCGTTCTCGTTGATCACGACGGTGTTGCGGGGGTAATTGCGCGCGACGCAGGAACCCTCGAGTTCGGAGAGTTCGTCAGCGCCCAGGCCTGCGAAGATTTCTACCTTGGACAGCATCGACATGCGTATTTGTCCTCCATGCGGCTGGCCGCTCAAGGAGTCGGGTTGCGATGCGGCGGGACTATATCACAAGCTTCGGCCGCTCCCTGCATACGCGTCAGCCCCGGTGTCGCGGGTTCCCGCACGGGGCCGTTGCGGGTATAAATGACCAACCTCCCCCCATGGACCCCGGGCGTGCCCCTCAACCCGACCGGCCAGGCCGCCACCGATCCCGGCGCCATCCTGGCGATCGAGCGCCAGGTCGCTGACACGATCGCGCTCGCCGAGGACCTCCGCGCCACGGCCATCCTGCCCGACCTCGAGAAATGCAGTCTCGCAGCCGCGCGCGCAGCGGACTGTCTCGCGCGTCATGCCCCTGATGCCGAGCCGGCCCGGCTCGGTCACGACCTGCGCAATCACATGGGCTCGATCTCGGGTTACGTCGAACTCATCCTCGAGGAAGAGGGTCAGCAGTTGCCACCGGTGCTGGTCACCGCGCTGGCCGAACTGCGCGAAAGCGCACGCGCCGCTCTAGAGGGCGGCAGGGAGCCCCTGGCGGGGAGCACGATCGCGCAACGGCAATTACCGCAGGCCGCGCCCGGCACGCTGCTGGTGATCGATGACAGCGAGCAGAGCCGCGAGTTGCTCGGCCGCCATCTCGCGCGGCAGGGGCACCGCGTGCTGTCCGCCGCCTCCGGCGACGAGGGCCTCGACATCCTGCGCCGGGAAAAGGTGGACCTGGTCTTCCTCGACCTTGTGATGCCGGGCATGAGCGGCCTCGAACTGCTGGCCATCCTGAAGGCAGACGCCGCACTGAGGGCCGTTCCCGTCATCGTCATCTCGGGTATCAGTGAGACCTCGGGCGTGATCCGCTGCATCGAGGCCGGCGCCGAGGACTACCTGAACAAGCCCTTCAACCCCACGCTGTTGCAGGCGCGGCTCGCCGCGGGGCTCGAGCGCAAGCGCTGGCACGACCGGGAAGAGGCCTACCGCCGCGAACTCGAGCGCAACCAGCGTTTCATCCGCAACACCTTCGGCCGTTACCTCTCGGACGAGATCGTCGATGCACTGCTGGAATCCCCGCAGGGACTGCGCCTTGGCGGCTCGGCTTGCACGGTCACCATCCTGATGGCCGACATCCGCAACTTCAGCTGGATCTGCGAGAACCACGAACCCGAGCAGGTGGTGCAGTTGCTGAACAACTATCTGGGCGCCATGTCCTCGATCATCATGGCCCATAACGGCACGGTGGACGAATTCATCGGGGACGCGATCCTCGCGATATTCGGCGCGCCCGTGGCCCGCGATGACGATGCGCTGCGCGCCATCGCCTGCGCGCGGGACATGCAGGAGGCTGTAGCCGGCATCAACGACCGCAACCGCGCGCTCGGCCTGCCCGAGATCGGCATCGGCATCGGGCTGAACACGGGCAAGGTGGTGGCAGGGAACATCGGATCGGAGCGACGCAGCAAGTACGGGGTGGTGGGCCACACGGTGAACCTGACGGCGCGCATCGAGGCCTTCACTGCCGCAGGCGAGATCCTCGCTGCCGCGAGCACCATCGAGGAAGTGGGCGAAGCGGTGGAAACCGGCCGGCAGTTCACCGCGCAACCCAAGGGCATGGCGGGCGAGGTGACCATCTTCACGATCACAGGCATGCACACAGACGCCGCGGCACCCAAAGCATCATGACGCGCATCCTGCTGGTGGAAGACAACGAGATGAACCGCGACATGCTCTCGCGGCGGCTCGCGCGGCGCGGTTTCGAGGTGCTGTTGGCCGAGGACGGCGAGCAGGCGGTGAGCATGGCGCTCTCGGAGCGGCCCGATCTCGTGCTGATGGACATGAACCTGCCCCTGAAGGACGGCTGGCACGCGGCGCGCGAAATCCGTGCATCCCCCGCTGGCGCCGGCATCCGCATCATCGCGCTCACCGCGCACGCGATGTCCGACGATCGTATCCGCGCGCTGGAAGCAGGCTGCGACGACTACGAAACCAAACCCCTCGATTTCCCGCGCCTGCTCGAACGTATCGCCGCACTCACGGGAGGCGCACCGGCGTGACGCTCGCAAGGCGCCTCACGATATCGATCTTCGGTGTGCTTGCGCTGTTCGCGGTGAACGTCGTCACCTTCGCGATAGGCAACCATGCGATCCGCGAATCCCTGGATGCCGTGAGCGATTCGGTACGTGGGCAGGTCAACGCCGGCGAACTGCGGCAGCGCATGGATACGCTGCACAAGCAGCTGCTGGTGCTGCTTACGCTGCGCGAATCCGCGGGCCAGGGCGCATCGGAGGCCGAAGCGGACCGGGCCCGGGCGGAGATCACGGCAATGGGAAGCCTGGTCACCCGCATGAGCCGGAACACCACCGATGTGTCGCGCCCCGCTCACGTCACGCTGCAAGCCGCCACCGACGCGCTGTTCGGGGACTGGAACCACCTGCTGGACGAATTGCGCTCCGGACGCAAGCCAGCACTGTCGGCCGATCAACTGAAGGAGCGTCACGCCGGAGCGGCGCTTGCACTGGAGGCTTTTGACACCGCCGTCACCGAGGTCTCGCGCGAGGAAAGCGGCGCGGTGGAGCAGACAGGCAGGATCACGGGCCGCGTCGTGACGGCCGTTTTCCTTGCCTCGATCGCCCTCACTGCGATGCTGGGTTTCCTGCTGATGCGGCACACGAACGAATCGCTGTTCCGTTTGCGTCGCGGCACCGTACGCATCGGCCGCGGCGATCTGGAGTACCGCATACCCGTGCTGGCCGACGACGAGTTCGGGCAACTCGCAGCGGCCTTCAACGACATGGCGGGGCGGCTGAGAGACGCCGTGCACGAGGTCAACACCGCGCGTGAGCAGGCAGACCGTGCGAACGCCGCGAAAAGCGGCTTCCTTGCCAACATGAGCCATGAGCTGCGCACGCCGCTGAACGCGATCATCGGCTACAGCGAGATGCTGGTGGAGATGGCGGAGGACGAACCGGAACTCCGGGCCACAAGCCTCACGGGCGACATGCAACGCATCCTGACCGCGGGGCGGCACCTGCTGTCGCTGATCAACAATGTGCTCGACCTCGCCAAGATCGAGACCGGCAAGATGACGCTGCACCGCGAGCGCTTCGACGCACTGGCGGTACTGCGGGAACTCGCGGAAACGCTGCACGCACTCGCCGCGCGCAACCGCAACCGCATCAGCGTGGAATCCGCGCTCCCGGAGGTGCCGATCCACACCGACGAGATCCGCTTCCGCCAGATCTTCGCCAACCTGCTGAGCAATGCCTGCAAGTTCACCGAGAACGGCAGCATACGGGTGGAGGCGAAGATCTTCGGACACGAGGGAACGCAGTGGCTGCGCTTCGATGTCCGGGATACCGGCATCGGCATGACGGCGGAACAGTGTGAGGCCGTGTTCGAACCCTTCGTGCAGGCAGACTCCTCCACCACCAAGAAGTATGGCGGCACAGGGCTGGGGCTCTCGCTGTGCCGGGAGTTCTGCACCCTGCTCGGAGGCAGTATCGGCGTAGAGAGCGAACCGGGGCTCGGGAGTTGCTTCTTCGTGGAACTGCCGGTGGATGCCATCGCCGCCGAGACCACTGTTACCGGGACGCAATCCGCGGCCGAGGCGCAGGAAGGCGTCGGTGTACAACGCGTGCTCGTGATCGACGACGACGCGGATGCCCGCGCACTCACGGCGCGCGCACTGGAGCAGGAGGGCTGTACCGTGCTGGAAGCCGCCTCCGGCAACGAGGGCCTGCGCATGGCGAAGGAACAACAACCGGACATGATCGTGCTCGATCTGGTCATGCCGGAGGTGGACGGCTGGACCGTGCTCTCGGTGCTGAAAGACAACCCCGAGACCCGACATATCCCCGTTGTGTTGCAGTCCATGCTCGATGCGCGCGTGGCAGGTATCGAGCAGGGTGCCGCGGAAGTGCTGGAGAAACCCGTCAACCGGCAGCGTCTGGCCCAGGCCCTGCAGCGCCTCGCGCCCGCCGACCGCAGCGGCCATGTGCTGCTGATCGAGAGCGCCTCTCCGGCGCGTGCGGAGCTGGTCGAAGGGCTGGAACGGCAGGGATGGTACGTAAGCAGCACCGAGCAACCGGGCGAGGCACTGGCCATCGCGCGGCAGAGCCCACCGGACATGATCCTGCTCTCGCTCGCGCTGCCCGGCGAGGATGTGCACCTGATTGCCGAGGGGCTGGGGCGCTCGGACGCGCTGCGGCAAACGCCCGTCTACGTCATGGAAGGCAACGCACAGGAAAGCGACGCACGGGCCGTGCTGGAAGCGCAACTCGACCGCCTGGTATTCACCGAGGGCAGCACGGGCGAGGTGCTCGCGCGCACTGCAAGACGCGAAGGCCCTACTGCTGCTCCACGCTGAGCGCGCGCAACTGACGGATCACCTCGTCGCGCTGCCGGATCTCGCGCTCCAGCGAACGCCGGCTGCCGCGCAGGGTTTTCAACTCGCGATCCTGTGCGGCCACCAGTCGCAGCAACTCCAGCTCGCCGAAAAACTCCTGTTCCAGCCCGTAGAGCTTCACCCGGCGGTCGAGTTCCTCCATCGCGAGCGCCGCGGCATCGACATCATGTGCCGCAGAGGAAGGCGTAAGTCGTGCCATCGCGATCACGATCAGTGCCCGCACCTGCATGCGCGCATCATCAGCGCGAGCCAGTACGCGCTCGTAGGCGAGCATGGCGCGCTCCGCATCGCCTGCGCGAAGCGCCCACCAGCCCGTTCGGAGCAGGGAGTCGAAGTCCTCGGGCAGGGGCTCATCGGCAGGGGCCTTGGCCGGCGCGGCGGGCACAGCCGACTGCGCGGCGACTCCCATGCAGGCAAGACAGAGGACAAGCACGAGAGACATGGTGCGCATGGAACCTGTTCCCCTTCCCGCGCGAATGCTCAGCCTTGCGGCCGCAGGTGCGGGAACAACAGCACGTCGCGAATCGAGGGCATGTCGGTGAGCAGCATCACGAGCCGGTCGATGCCGATACCCACGCCCGCGGCTGGCGGCATGCCGTATTCGAGGGCCGTGATGTAGTCGGCGTCGAAGTGCATGGCCTCGTCGTCGCCGCCGTCCTTCAGCGCCACCTGTGCACGGAATCGCTCGGCCTGGTCCTCGGGATCGTTCAGCTCCGAGAAGCCGTTGGCGATCTCGCGACCGCCGATGAACAGCTCGAAGCGGTCGGTGACGGAGGGATCGGAGTCGTTACGGCGCGCAAGCGGCGAGACCTCGGTTGGATAGGCCGTGATGAATGTGGGTTGGCGCAGCTTGTGCTCCACGGCCTTGTCGAAAATCTCGAGTTGCAGGCGGCCGACACCGAACTCGGGACGGGCGTCGCCACCGAGCGAGAGCACGATCTCGCGCAGGCTGGCCTCGGAATCGAGATCTGCCTCGGCGAGGTCGGGGTTATGGCGCCGGATGGATTCGGGCAGCGTCATGCGCGCGAAGGGTTGGCCGAAGTCGTATTCCTCGCCCTGATAGCTCAGGCGGGTGCTGCCGGCAGCGCGTTCGGCCGCCTGCCGGATCATGCCCTCGGTGAGGTCCATGGCATCGTGGTAATCGGCGTAGGCAAAATAGAACTCGAGCATCGTGAACTCGGGGTTGTGCCGCGTGGACAGCCCCTCATTGCGGAAATTGCGCGCCACCTCGAAGACCCGCTCGAAGCCGCCCACCACAAGACGCTTGAGATACAGCTCCGGCGCAATGCGCAGGTACATCTGCAGATCGAGCGCATTGTGGTAAGTGATGAACGGCTTCGCGGCCGCGCCACCCGGAATGGCTTGCATGGCGGGCGTCTCGACCTCAAGGAAGTCGCGGTCCGTGAGGTAATCGCGCACGGCATCGAGCGTGAGGGCGCGGGCACGGAACACACGCCGCGTCTCCTCGCTCATGATGAGGTCGACGTAGCGTTGGCGGTAGCGGCTCTCGCGGTCGGTGAGGCCGTGGTACTTGTCGGGCAGCGGACGCAGCGACTTGGTCAGCAGGCGAGCCGTGTCCATGTTGACGTAGAGATCGCCCTTGCCGGAGCGGTTCAGCACGCCCTCTGCGCCCACGATGTCGCCGATGTCCCAGGTCTTGATCTCGGCCTGGGTGGCGGCATCAAGCCACTCGCGGTTCACGTAGAGCTGGATCTGGCCGCTCACGTCGTCAATCACCAGGAAGGGCCCGCGCATGCGCATGATGCGCCCGGCCACTTTGACGCGGCGCGAGGACTGCTCGAGGTCTTCCTTGCTGTCGCCTTCGTGCGCTTTTTGCAGATCCCCCGCGAGCGCGTCGCGCCGGAAATCGTTGGGGAAGGCATTGCGCTCGCCACGCAGCTTCTCGAGCTTGGCCCGGCGCTCCGCGATCAGGCGGTTCTCGTCCTGGGGTGCTGTGTCCTCGTTAGTGCTCATGCGCGTGCTGCTCCGGCAGGTGTCAGAGGCCGGCCTTCAGCGAGGCCTCGATGAATCGGTCGAGGTCGCCGTCCAGCACACGCTGCGTGTCGCTGGTCTCGACCCCGGTGCGAAGGTCCTTGATGCGCGACTGGTCGAGCACGTAGGACCGGATCTGGCTGCCCCAGCCGATGTCGGATTTGCTGTCTTCCAGCGCCTGCAGCGCTGCGCTGCGCTTCTGCATCTCCTGCTCGTAGAGCTTGGCGCGCAACTGCTTCATCGCGAAATCGCGGTTCTGGTGCTGGGAGCGCTGCGACTGGCACTGCACCACGATGCCACTCGGCATGTGCGTGATGCGGATGGCCGAATCGGTACGGTTCACGTGCTGTCCGCCAGCGCCGCTCGCGCGGTAGGTGTCGACGCGCAGGTCGGCGGGGTTTATGTCGATCTGGATGGTGTCGTCCAGTTCGGGAGACACGAACACCGAGGCGAAGGACGTATGGCGCCGGTTGCCGCTGTCGAAGGGGCTCTTGCGCACCAGACGATGCACGCCGGTCTCGGTGCGCAGCCAGCCGAAAGCGTTGTCGCCCCGGAAATGTATGGTCGCGCTCTTGATGCCCGCGACCTCGCCGGCGCTGCACTCGACCAGTTCGCAATCGAATCCGTGGGCCTCGCCCCAGCGCAGATACATCCGCAGGAGCATCTCGCCCCAGTCCTGCGCCTCGGTGCCACCGGAGCCCGCCTGGACATCGAGAAATGCGTGGGCGCCGTCATGCTCGCCCGAGAACATGCGCCGGAACTCGAGGTTCTCGACCTGCCGCTGCAAGCCGTTCACGTCGCTGCACAAGGACTCGAAGGCCGCCGTGTCGTCTTCCATCTCGATCAGTTCGAGCAGGTCGCCCGCGTCGGCGAGACCGCTGTCGAGATTCTCGATGGTGTTCACGACCAGTTCGAGGGCGGCTCGCTCGCGGCCGAGTTCCTGTGCGCGCTCGGGCTTTTCCCAGACGCTGGGTTCGCTCAGCTCGAGCTCGACTTCCTTCAGGCGGTCTTTCTTGGTGGCGTAGTCAAAGATACCCCCTGAGATCGGCGGTGCGGGACCGCAGATCGTTCAGCTGGTTCTGGAGCGGATTGGTTTCCATGCGGGGGGTGCTGGTGGCGTCGGAAATAGGGAGCCGAGTTTAACCGAGGGGCCACCAAAATGCTGCCGCGGACAACGGTGCCCGCCTCAGTCCGCGCGCTCCATCCGGACCACCAGCAATTGCACCGTGCTCTTGCCGCGGTACTCGTTCACATCGAGTCGATAGGCGAGGTGCACGCGCTGCACCGCAGGATCGGGCCAGACGGCGGTATCGATGTTGAAGGCGATGCCCCCGAGGACGAGCGCGGGATCGGCAAGCGGGGAAATGCCGATGCGCAGATGCTTCTCTCCCACGATGCGCTGTTCGTGGAGACGGAAAACACCGTCGAACAGCGGTTCGGGGAAGTGCTGGCCCCAGGGTGCCGCCTCGCGCAGCAGTTGCGCGTTGGGCAGCGTGAATTCCGCTGGCGGCAACTCGCCGTCGGTCTCCAGCACGCCTTCCAGGGCTGCAGGATCGAGTACGCGCCGCACCTCGTCGTCGAAGGCCTCTGCAAAGCGCGGGAAATGGGCTTCGGGCAACGACAAACCCGCAGCCATGGCATGGCCCCCGAAACGGGTAATGAGTTGCGGATCCCTCGCATGGATGGAAGCCAGCACATCGCGCATGTGCAGGCCGCGGATGGAGCGGCCGGAACCCTTCAATTCGCCGTCTGCGGCAGGCGCGAAGGCGAACACCGGGCGGTGCAGGCGTTCCTTGAGGCGCGAGGCGACCAGGCCCACCACGCCCTGATGCCACTCGGGCCGATAGAGAGACAGCCCCCAGCGCGGATCATCAACGACAGTTTCCGCATCCAGCAGGTCCAGCGCCTCGCGCTGCATATCGTCCTCGATAGAACGGCGCTGGCGGTTGAGCGCATCGAGTTCCGCTGCCATGTCACGGGCCTTGAGCGGATCCTCCTCCATCAGGCAGCGGATACCGAGGGACATATCCTGCAGACGGCCGGCCGCATTGAGCCGCGGGCCTGCATAGAAACCGAGGTCGGCGCTGGTGACGCGCGCGGTCTGACGCCCCGCCGCCTGCAGCAGCGCACGCACGCCGGGGCGCCCGCGCCCCTTGCGCAACTGCAGCAGGCCCTGATGCACGAGGATGCGGTTGTTGGCATCGAGCGGTACGACGTCGGCCACCGTGCCCAACGCGACCAGATCAAGCAGTTCGGCAAGCCGCGGCTCCGCGACGCCGCGCGAGACGAACCAGTCGCGCTGGCGCAATTCCGCACGCAAACCGCACAGGAGGTAAAACACCACACCCACACCCGCAAGGCATTTGCTGGGAAACGTGCAGCCGGGCTGGTTGGGGTTGAGGATGGCGCAGGCGGCAGGGATCTGCTCACCCGGCAGGTGGTGGTCCGTGACCAGCACATCCATGCCGAGTTCCGCTGCCACCTCTACGCCATCCGCGCTGCTGATGCCGTTGTCCACCGTAATCAGCAAGGTGGGCCGTGGCTCGCGCACCGCGGCAACGCGCACGATCTCGGGCGTAAGCCCGTAGCCGTACTCGAAACGGTTGGGCACCAGGAAATCGGCGCCGGCAAACCCCATCGTCCGCAGCCCCAACAGCAGCAGCGCGGTGCTGGTGGCGCCATCGGCGTCGTAATCGCCGACCACGAGGATGTGCTCGCGTGCCTCCATGGCATCGGCCAGCCGCGCCGTGGCCTCGGGAAGGCCTCGCATGCTGATCGGTGGAATGAGATCGCCGCTCTGGAGCTTCAGACCCCGGGAAGGATCAACGCCGCGCGCCGCGAGCAAGCGGGCAAGAAGATCAAGCGATGTGGCAGCCGCAGCTTGCGCTCGTCGCTGCAGCCTCGGCAGCGCCACCTATGCCCTCACCCGCTCGCGCACGAAAGCGGCCAGCAGCGCAAGATCACGCGGCAAGCGCTCGCAACGCTCTGGCCGTTGCATCAAATCGGACATGTAGTGCGGCAACTGCGGCGCCACCGGCACGCTGGCGTGCTGGATGGCATCCGGAAACTTCGCTGGGTGCGCAGTACCCAGCGTGACCAGAGGCGTTGCCGGATCACGACGGCACTCACGCGCGGCACGCACGCCGATCGCCGTGTGCGGATCGAGGAGATAGCCCGATTCTGCAAAGACCTCGGCAATGGTCGCGCAGGTGCTCTCGTCATCGACTACGGCGCTCGAGAACTCTGCCCGGGCGCGCTCCAGCACCGCAACGGGCACCTGCACCGCGCCGTTGCGGAAGCGCGACAGGAGGCTCGCCATGGCCGCGGCATCTCCGTCATGGAAATCGAAGAGCGCGCGCTCGAAGTTGCTGGAGACCACGATGTCCATGCTGGGCGCAAGCGTCTGCAGCAGCGCACCGCGGGCATAGCCCTCGCCCTGCAGGAAGCGGTGGAGGATGTCGTTGGCGTTGGTGGCAATCACCAGTTGCGACACCGGAAGCCCCATGCGCCGGGCCAGATAGCCCGCGTAGATATCGCCGAAGTTGCCCGTGGGCACGGAGAAACCCACGGCCCGGCGCGGCGCACCGAGCGCGAGCGCGGCCGCCACGTAGTAGACGATCTGGGCCATGATCCGTGCCCAGTTGATGGAGTTCACCGCCACCAGACGCAGGCCCGGCGGCAGGAAGGACTGATCGGCGAAACTCGCCTTCACCAGTTCCTGACAATCGTCGAAGTCACCGTCAACGGCGATGTTGTGGATGTTCGGCCCGATGACAGTGGTCATCTGGCGGCGCTGCACCTCCGAGACGCGCCCGTGCGGATGCATGATGAAGATGTCCACCCGCGAGGAGCGACGGCAGCCCTCGATGGCGGCCGAGCCCGTGTCTCCCGAGGTGGCACCCAGTATCACAGCGCGCTCGCCGCGGCGCTCGAGCGAGCGCTCGAGCAGCCTGCCGAGCAACTGAAGCGCGAAATCCTTGAAGGCGAGCGTGGGGCCGTGGAACAACTCCAGCACCCATTCGTTCGGCCCGAGTTGCACCAGCGGCGCGACCGCGGGGTGGCGGAAATCACGGTAGGTATCCTGGCAGATCGTGCGCAGTTCCCCGGGGGCGAGGAAACCTTCCACGAACGGCTGCATCACCTCGGCAGCGAGATCGGCATAGCCGAGCCCGGCCCAGCGCTCGAGCGTCGCGGCATCGAAGCGGGGCAATTCGCGGGGCAGATACAGCCCCCCGTCGGGCGCCAGGCCGGTGAGCAGTACGTCCTCGAAACCGAGCGCGGGCGAACCGCCGCGGGTGCTGATGTATTCCACGAGGATCTCCCCTCAGCCGTCGAGTTTTTCCATGCGGATCCGGCGCACCGGGCCGCGGGTGGCATCCTGCGCCTCGATGGCGCGGATGGCCTCGTTCATGCTCCGCTCCTCCGTCACGCTGGTCAGCAGGATCATGGTGGCGGTGTCCTGGTCTTCGGGCGCCTCTTTCTGGATCAGCGCCTCGATGCTGATGCCCGCATCGCTCAGGATCTGGGCGATGCGCCAGAGCACTCCCGGCTGGTCGAGCACTGTGACGCGCAGGTAGTAGCTGGTGCGCACAGACTCGATGGGCAGAACGGGCTCGGAGGACAGGCGGTCAGCCTGGAACGCGAGATGCGGCACGCGGTGCTCCGGATCGGCGGTGAGCGTGCGCGCGACATCGACGATGTCGGCCACCACGGAAGAGGCCGTGGGCTCGGAACCGGCACCCGGCCCGTAATACAGGGTGGGCCCGACGGCATCGCCTTGCACAAGGATCGCGTTCATCACGCCGTTCACGTTGGCGATGAGGCGGTCGTCGGGGATCAGCGTGGGATGCACGCGCAACTCGATGCCGCTCGCCGTGCGGCGGCAAATACCCAGATGCTTGATGCGGTAGCCGAGTTCCTCGGCGTAACGGATGTCCTCGCTGGAGAGACCCGAGATGCCCTCGCAGTAGATGCGCTCGAATTGCAGCGGGATCCCGAAGGCGAGTGAGGCGAGGATCGCCAGCTTGTGCGCCGCATCGATGCCCTCGACATCGAAGGTGGGATCTGCCTCGGCATAACCGAGCGCCTGCGCCTCGGCGAGCGCCGCTGCAAAGCTGCGCCCACGCTCGCGCATCTCCGAGAGGATGTAGTTGCCTGTGCCGTTGATGATGCCCGCGACCCACTCGATGTGGTTGGCTGCGAGGCCCTCGCGAATGGCCTTGATGATCGGGATGCCACCGCCCACCGCAGCCTCGAAAGCCACAGAGACGCCACGCGCGCTCGCCGCCGCGAAGATCTCATTGCCGTGCTGGGCGATCAGCGCCTTGTTGGCGGTGATGACATGCTTGCCTGCTGCGATGGCCTCGAGGACGAGTTGCCGCGCCGTGTCGCAGCCGCCGATCAGTTCGACCACGATATCGACGTCGGGATCACGCACGACCTCGAAGAGGTCACGGCTGACGCGGGTGTCGCCCGTGCTGCAGCGCGGGTTGTCGCGGCGCGCGCCGATGTGGGTGACGATCACGTCCCGACCCACACGCGCGGCGATATCGGCGCGGTTGCGCTCGAGCACGCGGAAGGTCCCGGAACCCACCGTACCGAAACCGCAGATGCCTACTCTGATCGGAACCACGTCATTTCCCCCCGGATCGTGCAAGGCGCGGGATTCTCAGTTCACGCCCAGCAGTCGCGCAAGTTCGGCGGCCGGCTGGTAGCCGGGTATGAGCGTGCCGTCTTCCAGGACCAGCGCCGGCGTTCCCGTGACGCCCAGGCGTTCGCCCAGCGCGTACTGCGCGGCGACCGGGTTACCCGGGCACACATTGTCGGGAACGTCCTCTCCGTTTTTGAGGCGGGTGAGCGCAGCCCCACGATCAGGCGCGCACCACGCGGTGGCGATCTTGCGGAACGAGGGTGATCCAGGGCCCGCGCGCGGAAAGGCAAGGTAGTGCACTGCGATGCCCATGGCGTTCAGTTGCGGGACTTCCTGGTGGAGCTTGCGGCAGTAACCGCAGTCGATGTCGGTGAAAACCGTGACGGTCGCTTTCGGGTTCGGCGGGGAGAAGACGATCATCTCGGCGGGGCTCAGGCTGGCCAGCGCATCCCGGCGGTCGGCGTCGCGCTTTTGCTCGGCAAGGTTCGTGAAGCCGCCAGGGCCAACCGCGAAGAGATCGCCCGCAACGAAGAATCCGCCGTCCGCAGTCACGTACAGGGTGGGGCCGGACTTGACGCTCACCTCGTAGAGACCGGGCATCGCGCTCTGTCGCGGCATCGAGAACTCGAGGTCAGCGCGCGCGGCCTTCAGCTTTGCGAGCAACGCGACGGCAACGGGATCATCTGCCGCGGCCACCGGAAGGACCGGGACTGCGCAGGCCAGCATCAGGAGCACGCGGCACATCAGTGTTGCGGGGGACTTCATGGCGTAGGCCTCTCTGTGTGGCGTGCGTCAGGGAAAGGGGAATACGGATTATGCCTGTGCTTCGGCTCAGCCGCGCGGATGATGCGCAGCGTGGAGCTGCTTGAGTCGCTCGCGCGCAACGTGGGTGTAGATCTGGGTGGTCGAGAGATCACTGTGCCCGAGGAGCATCTGTACCACCCTGAGATCTGCCCCATGGTTCAGCAGGTGCGTGGCAAAGGCATGACGCAACGTGTGGGGTGACAGGGGCTTGTGTATACCCGCCTCCAGTGCGTGGCGTTTGAGGCGGTGCCAGAAAGCCTGACGCGTGAGCGGCGCCCCATCCCGCCCGGGAAACAGCGCCGAGCTGGCGCCGTCGGCTACCAGCCGCGGGCGGGCTTCCCGCAGATAAGACGACAGCCACGAGACCGCTTCATCGCCCACGGGCACCAGCCTCTCGCGCGAACCCTTGCCCATCACCCGCACCACGCCCTGCGATAGATTCAGTGCGCCGATCTCGAGATTCACCAGTTCGCTGACACGAAGACCACAGGCGTACAGAAGTTCGATCATCGCCCGGTCGCGAAGCCCGAGGGGGGTGGCGGTATCGGGTGCGCGCAGCAGGGCATCCACGTCCCCCTCCGCCAGGCTTTTGGGCAGCGGACGACCCAACCGCGGACTGTCGACCTGCAGGGTCGGATCGGCGGAAATCCGACCGGTACGTAACTGGTGGCGATAGAAACTGCGCAGGCAAGAGAGCATGCGCGCAGCGCTTCGGGCAGATCGGCCGGTACGCAGGCCCTCGGCGAGGAAGTCGAGGAGTTCTGCGCGCCCGCAGCCCACAGGCTGCAGACCCCTGCCGGAACACCAGCGAGCAAAGGACCCGAGGTCGCTGCGATAGGCAGAAAGGGTGTTGGCGCTCAGCCCCTTCTCGAGCCATGCGGCGTCCAGAAAGGCCTCGACATCGTCGATGGCTGACTCTGCGTTCATCGTGCGGAAAAACGAAAAGGGTGGCACGAGGCCACCCTTTTCTCCTGCCTCGCCAGCCGATCAGCCGGCCGACTGCTTGGCAAGCTTCTCCTTGATGCGGGCAGCCTTGCCGCTCAGCTCGCGGAGGTAGTAAAGCTTCGCCTGGCGCACATCGCCGCGACGCTTGACCAGAATGTTGGCCACGGTGGCGCTGTAGGTCTGGAAGGTACGCTCCACGCCCACGCCGTGGGAGATCTTCCGCACGGTGAACGCGGAATTCAGGCCGCGGTTGCGCTTGCCGATGACGACGCCTTCGAAGGCCTGAAGACGCTCACGGTCGCCTTCGACCACGCGCACATCCACAACCACCGTGTCGCCCGGCGCGAAGTCCGGGACAGTCTTGCCCATCTGCTCCGACTCGAGCTGGGCGATGATACCGTTCTGCATGTGCTTTCCTCCTCGTTACGTCCCGCGGGCCTGCATGCCCGCGGTGGCGTTGATCACGTACGCGGCAACTGCCGCAACCTTCGCTTCAATTCTGGCCTGTCTGGCCTGTCTGGCCTGTCTGGCCCGGTATCAGGTCCGGACGACGCTCCGCCGTGCGGTGGCGGGACTGTTCCAGGCGCCACCGCCGGATCTTTTCATGATCCCCCGACAAGAGGACCTCCGGCACGGCACGACCCTCGAACACTTCAGGCCGCGTGTAGTGGGGGCAATCCAGAAGCCCTTCAGAGAAGGAATCCTGCGCCGCCGATTCGCCGTGGCCCAGCGCACCGGGCAACAGGCGGATCACCGCGTCCATCAGCACCATCGCGGGCAGTTCCCCGCCACTGAGCACGTAGTCTCCGATCGAAATCTCTTCGTCGACCACCGCCTCTATCACCCGCTCGTCGATGCCTTCGTAGCGCCCGGCAACCAGCACCAACGAACCTGCCGCAGCCAGCACTTCAGCCTTGGCCTGCGTCAGCCTCGGGCCCTGCGGCGACAGGTACAGCACCTTCGCACCGGAGCCGACAGAGGCTTTTGCCTCGCGTATGGCGGCCACCAGAGGGGGCGCACTCATCACCATCCCCGGGCCGCCCCCGTAGGGCCTGTCGTCTACCGAGCGGTGCCGGTCCTGCGCGTGATCACGCGGATTCCAGAACCCCACTTCAACGATGCCCTCGCGGATGGCCCGCCCCGTCACGCCGAAGTCGATGAGGGCGTCAAACATCTCAGGGAATAGCGTGACAACCCCGAAACGCAACGCTTCCTCCCCAACCGGCATCAGAACGAGGGATCCCAATCGACCCTGATCTCGCCGACGGACAGGTCCACACCCAGAATGACCTTGCCGTCCACCCACGGGAGCATCCGCTCCCTGTCATCGATGCTGCCCTCGCAGGGCTGCACCACCAGAACATCGTTTGCCCCTGTCTCGAGGAGATGCGACACCTCTCCGAGCAGCAGCGCCTGCGGCTCCGTAGCCGCAAACACCTTCAGCCCCTCCAGCTGGTGCCAGTAGAACTCCCCCTCGGGGAGCCTCGGCAACTCGGCTTCCGGCACTGCGATCTCGGCCTGAACAAACCGTCGGGCGAGATCACGGTCATCGCACCCTGCCAGATGCACCACCAGACCTTTGTCATGGCGCTGCCCCGCGTCTATCTCTACGTTCTGCCACCCCTGCCCCGGCACATTCAGTGACCAGAGCTTGTGGTCGAGCAGACGGTCGGGCGGGTCAGTGAACGACCACACCTTGACCCAGCCTTTCACCCCGAAGACACCGCTCACGCGGCCCAGGATGACGTTTTTGCCTGCTGCGGCCGGCTTTCGCACGGCTGCCACCACCCTGCTCAGGCCGCGACGGGCGCCTTGCGGCTGTCGCTGACGAGTTTGGCGACCCGATCAGAGAGCTGGGCGCCGTGGCCTACCCAGTAATCGATGCGGGCGAGGTCAAGGCGCATGCGCTCTTCCTTGCCGGACGCGATGGGGTTGAAGAAACCGACGCGCTCGATGAAGCGGCCATCACGGGCGCTGCGGCTGTCGGTTACCGTGAGCTGGTAGAACGGACGCTTTTTCGCGCCAACCCGGGAGAGTCTGATCGTCAGCATGCCTGGAGGTCCTGAGGTAGAGCGGCCCGACTCGTCTCCGGGCACATCCCGGCGCAGTCCGGCCGGGCCTGCAAAGGCGCGGGATTGTACGGGAAAGGGTTTGCGCCCGGAACCCTCAACCTCGCTCTGCTTGTGGAATTTTCACCGCCTCGGAGGAAAGCCCGCTCCCGGGGGCATCATGCCGCCAAGGCCGCGCATCATGTTCTGCATCGCGCCCTTGTTGCCCATCTTCTTCATCATCTTCTGCATCTGCTTGAACTGCTTCAGCAGGCGGTTGAGGTCCTGGATGCTAGTGCCCGAGCCCTCGGTGATACGGCGCTTGCGGGAACCGTTCAGCATGTCGGGATCGCGTCGTTCTCTGGGCGTCATCGAGTTGATGATGGCCTCCATGCGCACGAACATCTTCGTGTCGACGCGAGCCTGAGCGGCCTGCGCAAGGCCACCCATGCCCGGCAATTTGTCCAGCATCGCGGATATGCCGCCCATGCTACGCATCTGCTGGAGCTGGTCGCGGAAATCCTCGAGATCGAAGCCCTTGCCGCCCTTGCGGATCTTTTTGGCCAGCTTCTCGGCCTTGTCGCGGTCGAGTTTGCGCTCGGCTTCTTCGATCAGCGAGAGGATGTCGCCCATCCCCAGAATCCGCGAAGCCACGCGGTCCGGGTGGAAAGGCTCGAGAGCGTCGGTCTTCTCGCCCACGCCCAGGAACTTGATGGGTTTGCCCGTGACGGCACGCACCGAGAGCGCCGCGCCACCGCGCGAGTCGGCATCGGCCTTCGAGAGGATGACGCCCGTCAGCGGGATGGCCTCGTTGAAGGCCCGGGCGGTCTGGGCCGCGTCCTGCCCGCTCATGGCATCGACGACGAAGAGCGTTTCAACGGGGTTCAGGAAGCCGTGCAACTCACGGATCTCCGCCATCATCTCCTGATCGATGGCGAGGCGACCGGCGGTATCGACGATAAGCACATCGGCAAATTTGACGCGTGCTGCCTGCAGTGCCTCACGCGCGATATCGATGGGACGCTGCGTCTCGCTGCTGGGGAGGAAGCCTACGCCGATCGACTCCGCCAGCGTTTCCAACTGGCGTATGGCTGCCGGGCGATAGACGTCGGCGCTGACCAGCAGGGCCTTGCGCCCCCGGTCTTTCAGCATCCGCGCGAGCTTGGCAGCGCTGGTGGTCTTGCCGCTGCCCTGGAGGCCGGCCATCAGGATGACCGCGGGCGTCTGCGCAGCGAGGTCAAGCCCCTCGTTGGCATCCCCCATCGCTGCCACTAGGCGCTCATGAACAATCTTAAGGAAGGCCTGGCCCGGGCTCAGGCTCTTCATCACCTCCTGCCCGATGGCGCGCTGGCGCACCTGCTCGATGAAATCCTTGACGACCGGCAGCGCCACGTCGGCCTCGAGCAGGGCCTGACGCACCTCGCGAAGCGTTTCCTGGATGTTGTCGTCGCTCAGCGTCGCCTTGCCGGCGACGCGGCGCAGGGTATCGGAGAGCCTTTCCGTCAGCTGGTCGAACATGCGGGGATTCCGTGCTGGGTCCGGCCCCTTCAACGGGCCGGAAGTTGAACGCGGCCGAGTATACCCGCCACGGCAGCGAACCGGCAGCAGCTGCACCGGCACGGGGTGACGGCTGCGACAAGCCGGGGCTAGAATGCAGGCATCGGCCGTCACGCGCCGTTCTCGGCATCCCACTCACATGATGAGCCTCATCCCCGGCCTGGCGGCCTGCCTCTTTTACCTCGCCAGTCTCGCGACCCAACTGATAGGGCTTCACGAGAGCGCAAGGCGCTCCCGGATGTTGCGACTGTCCATGGGCTTGGCGGCTCCCGCTCTGGTCCTGCACATCGCGAGCCTTGCTCCGCACGTCTTCACTGCATCAGGGCTCGACTTGGGCCTGTTCAACGCGGCGTCGCTGTTCCTCTGGGCGATCGCGCTTCTCGCCTGGGCGGCGAGCTTCAGGATGCCGATGGAAAACCTCCTGCTGGTGCTCTACCCGATCACCGTGGTGGCGCTGCTGACATCGCTGTTCCTGAGCACGCCGGGCACACCGCGTACTGCCTTCGGGTGGGGCCTGGCAACGCATATCCTGCTGTCGATCCTGGCCTACAGCATTCTCAGCATCGCGGCGCTGCAAGCCGCAGCCCTCGGCCTGCTGATCAGCAGGCTCAAGCACCGGCGCCTCGGGGGTGTGGTCGATCTGATGCCCTCACTCGCCACCATGGAAAGCCTCTTGTTCCGGCTGATCTGGACCGGGGAGGTGTTGCTGGGACTGGCGATCTCGACCGGCGCAGTCTTCCTTGAAGACATCTTCGCCCAACACCTCGCGCACAAGACGATCCTCTCCATCCTGGCCTGGATGGTGTTCGGCACGCTGCTGTGGGGCCGTCATCGCCTCGGATGGCGGGGCACCACCGCCATCAAATGGACGCTGTCGGGTTTTGGGCTGCTCATACTCGCGTACTTCGGCAGCAAGTTCGTCATCCAGGTGTTGCTGCACCGCGTCTATTGAGCCCGTGGTTCTTGCGACCCGACGTCAATACCGGCACCATCCGGACTCCTCCCCCAGGCCTTCGCGCGCTTGAACGATTCTTCGCTGGAAATGCAGCTCGGCATCCTCGTGGCCTGCCTCCTCATGTCGGCCTTTTTTTCGGGCTCCGAAACCGGGCTGATGTCCCTCAACCGGTACCGCCTGAAGCACCTGCGCAAGCGCAATCGCGGCGCGAAGCTCGCGCTCAAACTGCTCGACAGGCCGGATCGCCTGTTAGGCCTGATCCTGATCGGCAACAACGCGGTGAACATCCTGGCATCCGCGCTGGGCACGGTCATCGCCATCCGGCTTTTCGGTGATGCGGGGATCGCTATTGCCACGGCCGTACTGACGGTGGTGATCCTCGTGTTCTCTGAAATCACACCGAAAACACTGGCTGCCCTTCACCCTGAGCGCATCGCTTTTCCGGCCGCTTACGTGCTGAATTTCCTGATGAAGCTGCTGGGGCCGGCCGTGTGGCTCATGAGCTCGATATCCAACGCGCTGCTGCGCGGGTTGGGTGTGGATACGGACCGCCGCCCCGAGGACGCGCTCAGTTCCGAAGAACTCCGCACCGTGGTGAACGAATCGGGGCCGATGATCCCGCCGCGCCACAAGCGGATGTTGCTGAACATACTCGACCTGGAAGAGGTCACCGTGGACGACATCATGGTGCCGCGCCAGGAAATCTGGGGCATCGATCTGGACGACGACGATGCCGCATTGCTCGCCCGTTTGCAGGGCTCGCCCCACTCGCGGGTGGCGGTGTACCGGGAAGACATCTCGAACATCTCGGGCGTCCTGCACCTGCGTACGCTGGGGCAGTTCCTGCAACCTGACGGCAGCATCGACCGGGAAGCCATCCAGCGCGCCGCTGACGAGCCCTACTACATCCCCGAAGGAACTGCGCTGAACCTGCAATTGCTGAACTTCCAGAAGCTGAAGCGCAGATTCGGCATAGTGGTGGACGAGTACGGAAGTGTCCTTGGTCTCGTGACGCTCGAGGACATCCTCGAGGAAATCGTAGGCGAGTTCACTTCCGGGATTGACGACGAGAACTCGGAAATCGTCCGGGAGAGCGATGGCAGCTTCCTGATCGACGCCGGCGCCTCGATCCGGGACATCAACCGGTTCCTGCAATGGGATCTCCCCAGCGAAGGCGCGCGGACGCTTAACGGACTCATGCTCGAGCACCTGCAGACGATCCCGGAAGCCAATGTAGGCATCCGTATCGGCGAATACGAACTGGAAATCGTGCAGCTGCGCGGGCGGATGATTTCCCGCGCGCGTGCTCGCAGACACGGGACGGCAGACTGAACGTAATCAGGACGAGGGGGTGCTCCAAGCCTCCCGGTAGCGTTTCTCGGCACGGCGCACGACCTCTCTCTTTCCCTCCTCGCCAAGGCTGGTCCATGCCGTGATCTCGGCGGCGCTGCGGTAACAGCCCACGCATATGTCCTGCTCGTCCAGCGCGCAGATATTGACGCAAGGTGAGGTGACGGCGGACATCTCAGGGCTGCTCCAGAGGGATGAGCCCGGCACGGAAGCGACGGGCGTTGTCTGTATACACCGCGGCGTTGGCCTCGAGTTGCCTGCGTCGCTCCGGCTCCATGGTACGCACCACCTTGCCGGGAGATCCCATCACCACCGCTCCGTCGGGCACCTGCATGCCCTCGGTCACCAGTGCATTGGCAGCGATGAGGCAGCCGGCACCGATGACTGCACCGTTCAGCGCCACCGCATTGATGCCGATAAGGCTGCCCTCTCCTACCGTGCAACCGTGCAGCATGGCCAGATGCCCGACGGTCACCCGCGGACCGATGAGCAAGGGAAACCCCGGATCGGCGTGCAGCACGGCGCCGTCCTGCACATTGCTGCCGGCACCGATCTCGATACGCTCCTTGTCGGCCCGGACGGTGACCGAAAACCACACGCTCGCGTTCTCGCCCAGCACGACGTCCCCGATGACAGCAGCATTCGGTGCCACGAAACACCCCTTCGCGAGCGCGGGGGAGCGTCCCTCCAGCGAGTAGATCATTGCTAACCCTCCCGGGTGTTCAATCAGGTGCCGTATCGGATTCTGCCTGCTTCGCATCCGCCAGATATCGCGCCAGAAAATCACGGCAGAAGGCATCGAAGCGCCGCTCTTTTACGGAGGCGCGTATGTCCCGCATCAGGCGTTGGTAGAAGTGGAGATTGTGGATCGTCGCCAACTGCGAGCCCAGCATCTCGTTGCAGCGGTCGAGGTGATTAAGGTATGCGCGGCTGAAATTGCTGCACGTGTAGCAATCGCAGTGCGGATCCACGGGCAAATCGCTGTCCTTGTGGCGCGCATTGCGGAGTTTGAGCACGCCCCCGGACGTAAAGAGATAGGCGTTACGGGCGTTGCGGGTGGGCATCACGCAATCGAACATGTCGATGCCTCTGGCGACCGCGGCGAGGATATCCACCGGGGTGCCGACACCCATGAGGTAATGCGGCCTGTCCGCAGGCAAGCGGTGCCCGATGTGATCAAGGACGGCGATCATTTCGGCCTTGCTCTCTCCAACGGAGAGGCCGCCCAGGGCATAGCCGTCGAACCCGATGTCCAGAAGACCGCTCAATGATGCAGATCGCAGAGCGGGATACATGCCGCCCTGGACAATGCCGAAGAGGGCCGCAGGGTTTCCCTCGTGCGCGATCTTGCTGCGTCTGGCCCAGCGCAGGCTGAGCTCCATGGACACGCGAGCCTCGTCTTCGGTCGCAGGATAGGGCGTGCATTCGTCGAACACCATGACGACATCCGCGCCAAGGTCTCGCTGGACGCGCATGGACGTCTCGGCGTCGAGGAACACCTCGCTGCCGTCCACGGGCGAGCGAAAGCGCACACCCGCCTCGGAGATTTTGCGCATATCGCCCAGACTGAAAACCTGGAATCCGCCCGAATCCGTGAGGATCGGCCGCTCCCATGCCATGAACCGGTGGAGATCGCCCAGTTTGCGGATAGTCTCCGTGCCGGGCCTGAGCATGAGATGGAAGGTATTGCCGAGCAGGATCTGGGCCCCCGTTGCCTCGATATCACGGGGCAGCATGGCCTTTACAGTTCCGTAGGTCCCCACGGGCATGAAGGCAGGCGTATCGACCACTCCCCGGGGGAATGCCATTCTCCCGAGCCGCGCCCCGCCGTCCTGCCCCAGCAACTCGAATCGCATGAAGGAAGCGCTCATGCCTCTCTCCGGATCGCTTGCTTGATGAGAGGTTCCCCGGCCGCAGCGATCAACATGGCGTCTCCGTAGCTGAAAAACCTGTACCGCTCCCGGACCGCAAGGCGATAGGCCTCGAGCATGTACTGCGTGCCCGCGAAGGCGGACACCAGCATCAGCAGCGTCGATTCCGGAAGATGGAAATTCGTGATCAGGGCATCCACGCAGCGGAACTCGTAGCCCGGGTAAATGAAAATGTCGGTTTCGCCCTCGAAGGGCCGGATCTCCAGAGCGGTGCTGGCAGACTCCAGCGCGCGCAGCGTGGTCGTTCCGACTGCCACCACCCTTCGACCCTCACGATGCGCGTGCATGATTGCATCGCAGGCTGGTGCATCGACCTGCAGGAACTCCGAATGCATCCGGTGCGCTTCCACATCCTCGCAACGCAAGGGCTGGAAGGTGCCGGCCCCGACGTGCAGCGTGATTGTCGCCGTCTCCACGCCCTTGGACTTCAGATCACCCAGCAGAGCATCATCAAAATGGAGGCCGGCTGTGGGTGCGGCAACAGCGCCCGCTTTCGACGCATACACCGTCTGATAGCGTTCACTGTCGGATCCCTCGGCAGGCCGATCCACATAGGGAGGCAGGGGCATATGCCCGATGGCCTCCATGACCTGCAGCGGCGTCTGCCCGGGAGGAAATTCCAGCTCGAAGAACCCGTGCTTGCGCCCCTTGACGCTCACACGGACCGACTCGCGACCCTCGCCATCGAGCAGACACAGTTCCGAGCCCACTCTGGCGGGCTTGCTGGAGCGCAATTGGGCGAGAACACAGCCGCCCTCGAGCACACGTTCCACGAGGATTTCGACGCCGCCCCCAGTGCCCGCCTTGCACCCGAACAGACGCGCTGGCAGCACTTTCGTGTCATTCAGCACCAGAAGATCACCCGGGCGAAGACAGGTCCGCAGATCTCCGAACTGCCTGTGCACAGGCACACGGTCTGCACAGGAGAGATCCAGCAGGCGACTCGCGGCGCGAACGGGCGCGGGATAGCGCGCGATCAACTCGTCCGGGAGTTCGTAGTGGAAATCACTGACTTTCATGCGGCAAATGCAGCCTCGACAGGGGGCGGGATCCTATAGGCGAGGCTCTTGTCTGGCAATCGCGCTTGTTGCCCGGAGCATGGTGGCTATAATGCGGCACCCTCAGCCGAGGGAAGCTGCTGACCGGCGGGTGTGGCGGAACTGGTAGACGCGCTGGACTCAAAATCCAGTTCTGGTGACAGAGTGTCGGTTCGATTCCGACCACCCGCACCAATCAAAAAAAACGCCCCTGGCTTGCGCAAGGGGCGTTCAATGAGTTCTACGTAAACGAGCGTGACCCGGCAAGGACCGCTCTCCGAAGATCTCAGTGATGCCGAACCTGCTTGCGTTCCCGATCCGTGGGAAAGCCGCACGCAGGCCCGGCATCACGGAAATGGTCTCCGATGCTTGGCATCTCCGCATGGGTTCTTTGGTGTCCGGCGGCTATGACCACGCGCGGAATTGACCCATTCGGGTCGGAATTCTGAAAATTGCTCAGCATGGGCAACGAGACAGGAGCGCAGCAATCACCCCACGCGGGGGTGAAGCGGGAGTCGGAAGTCAGAGTGGATACCGACCGCACTCGCCCTTGCTCACGGGAATTAGTGCATATGCCACGAAATCCGTTGCGCCGATTGATTGACTCATGGGCGGGATGTGCCAAAATTCGGGCTGTTTTGTCCCGTCCGCATGACTGATCTGAGGAGACAACGATGCGCACCATGTCCAAGAAGGCCGCCCTTCTTTCCGCTGCTCTGGCCGTAACCCTGCTGAGCGGCTGCAACAGCAACGCTCGTCTCGACGCTCTCGACGCTCGCGTCGGCACCGTCGAGAAGACCGCCAACGATGCACTCGCCGCTGCCAACCGCGCGCAGTCGACGGCTGACTCGGCTGCTTCCGCAGCTGCAGAAGCCCAGAAAGCTGCCAACGACGCAGTAGAAGCTGTCAGCCGCATGGCTGAGAAGTGCTGCCGCAAGTGATTCGTCTGGTCGGTCAAGCCGACCTCTGACGAGACACATGAAACGCCCACCCCGCAAGGGTGGGCGTTTTTTTATGCCTGTCGTTTAGGTGCTGTAGACGTCTGCGGGCGCTCGCGGAAGGTCAGCGTGTCGCGATCTGATCGCCGGACACCTTTATGGGAAGTCCGGAGCGCTTCACGGCCGCAGACTTGGCCTGAACCCAGTCGATCTGGATCGGTGCGGGTGCGATGCGGTTGGCGATGTGAATCGCGTCAGCCACAACTTCCTCCGAGACGTGGATCGATCTCTGCTCTTCGAGGGCCTCGTGGACCTCCACGTACATTGATCCGCCCTTCCAGCCAACTTTCACTGGCGTATTGACGATCCTCACAGGGGTGCCGACAGGCACCATAGCGGCAAGCTCGGCGACATTGTTGTTGTACATCCGCATGCAACCGTGACTGACACGCATGCCAACGCCCAGTTCCTTGTTGCTGCCATGAATGAGGTACCCTGGTGCGGCCAGCCTGAGAGCCCACGGGCCAAGGGGATTATCCGGCCCCGGGGGTACAGACGCGGGAAGGGGGTCGCCCATCGCGGCGTGCTCCGCCCTGATCGAAGCAGGCGGCGTCCATGTGGGGTCTTTGACGATCTTGGTCACGGTGGTACTGACAAGTGGCGTCTGCCAGCCCTCACGACCGATGCCGATGGGGAAGGTGACAACCGTGTTGCTGCCCTCCGGGTAGTAGAACATCCGCATCTCTGCGAGGTTGATGACGATGCCTTTGCGCTCACCCGGGGGGAGAATGTACTCGGTGGGAATCAGAACCTCGCGTCCTTCGCCCGGGACCCAGGGGTTGATCCCCGGATTGGCGGACAGCAACTCCCTGAAGCCAACGCCATACACCTCCGCATAGCGGTTGAGTGTGTCTTCATAGCGCTGGATTTTGACGGTGTAGCTCTCACCGACAACGTCTTCTCCGGGGGGAGGCAGGTTCAACGTCAGCGCCGAAACCGGAACCGAAAGGCCAAGCAGCACAAGCAGGGAGACAAAATTGGGCAGTCGCATGAAAAAGCGTCACGGCAGGGAGTGGGACTTGCTCGCAATACTAGCAAAGGGCCCCTATCGGATCGCGGGGGCCCTCTGCGTTGGCGGCAAATTCACGGCTGCGCTGCACCAGGCGCACGGCACAGACCGTTACTGATCGACCCCGAGGATGAGGCCACTGGTGGGAACACCGGTTCCAGCCGTGACCAGAGCGTGCTCCACGCCGGCGACCTGGTTCACTGCCGACCCTCGGACTTGCCGCGCGCCCTCGGCAACGCCGTTCAGGCCATGGATATACGCCTCACCGATCTGCCCGCCATGCGTGTTGACCGGCAAACGACCTCCACGGGCGATATGGCCATCCCGAATGAAGTCCTTCGCCTCGCCGCGACCGCAGAAACCGAACTCCTCGAGTTGGGGCAGGACGAATGGGGTGAAGTGGTCGTACAGCACCGCAGTCTGGATGTCTGCCGGGCCAACACCGGCCATGGAATAGAGCTGCCGCGCAACCAGCCCCATCTCGGGTATGCCGGTGAGATCCGGCTTGTAGAAGCCCGTCATCATCTGGAAATCACCAGCCGCGCCCTGGGCAGCACCGCGTATCACTACTGGCTTCTGGCGCAGATCACGGGCACGGTCTGTCGAGGTAATGACCAGGGCAACCGCGCCATCGCTCTCCTGGCAGCAATCAAGCAGACGCAGTGGCTCTGCGATCCAGCGCGAGTTGCGGTGATCGTCGAGCGTGATGGGCTTCTGGTAGAAGAACGCTGCCGGGTTGGTCGCGGCAAAGTCCCGGGTAGACACCGACACCCGGCCGAAATCGTCGGTGCTCGCACCGTAGGCATGAAGATACCGGCGAGCACACATCGCCACCCAAGAGGCGGGCGTCGAGAGCCCGAACGGCATGTACCACCCGAAATGCACCGTCTCGAAGGAGTTGGGATCCTGAGTGATCAGACCGCCCTGGCCGAAACGGAAGCCCGAGCGCTCGTTCATCGCCCGGTACACCACCACCGCCTTGCAAACGCCCGTCGCCACAGCCATCGCCGCGTGGAGGACTGGCCCGCATGCCGCACCTCCGCCGTAGTGGGTGCGGGAGAAGAACTTCAGCTCCTTGCCGCCCAGGAGCCGGTAGAGCTCGATCTCGGGGTTGTTGTCCATGGTGTAGGTGGCCATGCCATCGACTTCATCGATGCCAAGGCCCGCATCCGCGAGCGCGGCACTGATGGCCTCGACCCCCAACTGGATTTCACTGCGCCCCGAGTTCTTGGAGAACTCGGTAGCCCCGATACCGGCGATCGCAGTGCGCCCGCCCAGAAAACTGTTGCCGCTCATGCGTCTCTCCTGTCGCTCAGGCCAGAGCCACGGTCACGGTGCCCGTGACGTGGAAGCCAAGACCGTTCTTGCCGGCCACATCGATGTCCACGAGACGGTCACTGCCCTCTTCGCGCAGCGCCGTGACACGCCCTCGGAGTTCCATGCGATCGCCCGGGTAGTTGGGCACGCCGAGCTTGATTTTCACCGAGCGGAGCAAGGCCTCCGGGCCGGCCCAGTCGGTGATGTAACGCCCGACCAGCCCGTTGGTGGTGAGGATGTTCATGAAGATGTCCGGCGAGCCCAGCGCCTGCGCGCCCGGCTTGTCGTGGTGGACATTCTGGTAGTCGCGGCTCGCGATCGCCGTGGCGACGATGAGGCGCGTCGTGATGTCGATACCCAGTGGCGGGATCTCGTCACCGATATTCAGATCCGCAAAACGCCGAGCCTTGATGTCGTGGTTGCTCATAGTCCGACCTCGATGGATTGCCCTGCCAGCTGACGACCGAAGCCGGCCAGAATGCGTTCGCTGCCACCAAGGCACAGACGTGCCTGCTGTGCCCACAGGTAGTAGCGGTGTATCGGGTAATCGACGTCTGCACCAGTGCCACCATGGAGGTGCTGGCAGGCGTGACTCACCCGGTGCCCAGCCTCACTGCTCCACCAGGCCGCAGAGGCCACGGCGTTGCCCGCAGGCAGGTTCTGGTCGAGGCGCCAGGCTGCCTGCCACAATGTGGAGCGCAGGGCCTCGATGTCGATGTAGCAATCCGCTGCGCGGTGCGCGACGGCCTGGAATCCCGCCAACGGTTTACCGAACTGCTTGCGCTCGACCGTGTGCTGCGCCGTGCGCCGCACCGCATCGGCAAGCACGCCCAACTGGATGAATCCGTATGCGGTCGCAGCGCGGTCGGCAAGCCACTCGAGGATGCATGCCCCGTCCCCGGCGGCACCCAGGCGGTCGGCCGGGCTCAGCGTAACGCCGTTGAAAAAGATGCGGTCGAAGGGTTCGTAGTTGGTGCCCCGCTCGCGCTCGACCTGAACCCCGGCAGCATTGCGTGCCACGACAAACACGCTCAATACGCCGCTGTCATCCCGCGCCGGCACCAGCAACGCATCGGCATCCGCCCCGTAAGGCACCGCCTCCAGCGCACCGGTGAGCACGAATGCATCGGCCGAACCCGAAAGCGCGGGGATTTCCCGCGGCTCGTGTTCCACGGCAGAGGTAGGCAACGGACCTGCCACCAGAGCCTCCCCCGAGGCCGCTTTCGCCAGCCATTCGGACTGTTGAGCGGCCGATCCGAAGCGCGCAAGCGGCAGCGCCCCCAGCGCCGCAGCGACCAGCGGTAGCGCCGTGACGTGCCGGCCCTGCTCCTCGAGTACCGCGAACAAGCCTGCGAGGCCCATGCCACTGCCGCCGAACTCTTCCGGCAGCGCAACACCCAGCAGCCCGGACTCCCCGAGCAGGGACCACACGCCTTCGTGCCAGCGGATCTCGCCACGATCGAACCGCTTCAGGGCCGCGTCATCGACCTGTTCGGAGAAAATCTTCGCCGCCAGTTCCTGAACCGCACGCACTTCTTCCGAAATCGAAAACTCCATCTCAGGACTCCTTGCGAACACGGAAGAGTGGCAGGGTGTAGCCTTCCTCGACTTCACGGAAGACCACCTCCACCGGCGTTCCGACCTCCACATCGCCGGGCTTTCCGTCGGCCAACTGGGTCACGAGCCGGGTGCCTTCCTCGAGCTCTACGAGCAGCACGGTGTTGGGGTAGTCAAACGGCGGGATCGGCGGGTGGTGCATCACGACGAAGCTGTAGACGATGCCGCGGCCGCTGCTCTCCAGCGTGTCCCACTCGAGCGACTGGCAGGACGGGCACATCGGCCCCGGCGGATGACGCAATGCGCCGCAAGCCTTGCAGCGCTGGATGAGCAACTTGCCGGCACGGATGCCTTCCCAGAAAAACTTCGTGTCGTGATTTTCGACGGCGCGGAAGCGGCCGATTTTCGGGGGTTTGCCCGGGGCTGCGGCGGCGGGCTCTGCGGGCCTCTCGTGCGCGCGGTACTTGAACAGCCGGAAGCGCATGTCGCCGACCTTCTCGCCGTTCTGGTCCCAGTACTCCTCGAGCTCCGTCACGAAGTAGCCCACGCCGAGCGCGGTGGTCTTCTGCGGCGACACGGCCTCGATGCGCGAGGTGTGGTGGATCAGATCGCCCGGCCGCAGATAGCGGTAATAGGTTTGCTCGCAGTTGACCGCGACGACGGCGGGATAGCCGTGCTGCTCGAGGAACTGGAACACCTCGAAGGGCTCTCGCGTGTCCGATCCGGTCGCCCACTCCGAGGTGACGCCACGCATCGTCCATGCCTGCATCATCGTCGGGGGTGCCACGATGCCGCCGTGCACGGACGCTGCCGCGAAGGCAGGATCCGTGTACACGGGATTGCTGTCCCCCATGGCCTCGCACCAGTGACGGATCATGGCCTGATTGACCGGGTCCCAACTCTTGTAAGGGCCGCAAGGCCTGCCAAGAAACTGCTGAAGCTGCTCGTCGATGTCGCTCACGACCAACCGTCCTCCGGTGTCTGTATCAGGTCTCGGCCTCGAGGGCGTCGCGTCTCGGACGCCGCATCCCGGCCAGTTTCGCCGCGTGGCGCAGTCGCGCCGCGGGCGGGTTCTCCAGGAACAGGGCGCGATGGAACATCACCGTCACCCATTCCGCCATCTGATCCTCGTCAAGCTCCAGTTCGCGCAGCGCCGGGACCTTGAGGATGTAGTACTCGGCCAGCACGTGCTCGCCGATGCCCGCGAGAATCCGCGTGACCAAACGCGCTTCGCCGTCGCCAAAACCGGCCGAGGGGAACAGCCTCGGCATGGCCCTCACCAGTAACTCGAGGCGCCGGTAATAGCTGGCGCGCCAGATCTCGCCGAACTCGGGCTCCTCGTCACCGACCTGCACCATGCAACGCATGATGCCCGGGTTGCGCGCAAAGCTCTGCACCACCAAGCGGTTGTGCGCGAGGCTGCGCCCGAACCAGTCCCCCTTCACCACACCCCGTTCGATGGACTCGAGGTCCTCGAAGCGGGTCATGAAATCCCGCAGCACTTCGATCGTCGCGGTCTTCAGGTCCGGAAAGTAGTGATGGAACAGCCCCGTGGCCACACCAGCCTCACGCGTCACGTCCGCGACACGCATCTGGCGGTAACCGACCCGCTCCAGCACCCTGCCGGTCGCCTCCTTCAGGCGCGCCCGGGCCGCTTCGCCGCGCGGGCTGTGCTTCGCAGGCTCACCGCGCCCGGGCTTGGCCGGGCGACGCGGGGGCGAGGAAGCCCGTGTCTTGAGCGTAGCGTCCAACATGAATGCATTCTTATTGAATTTGAATCCAATTTCAATATGATGTGCGGACCGACCACGGGAGCGCACACCATGCACGTCGACCACACCGATTCCCAGAAGGCACTGCGCCGCGAATTGCGCGCCTACTTCTCCGAACTGATGACTCCCGACATCCGCGAAGCTACCCGCGGCAACGAGGGCGGCGCGACCTACAAGCAGGTCATCCGCCAGTTGGGCAAGGACGGCTGGCTCGCGCTCGGCTGGCCGAAGGAGTACGGCGGTCAGGGCCGCCCCAGCTCCGAGCAGCTCGTGTTCTTCGAGGAAGCGCAACTCGCCGAGGTTCCCCTGCCCTTCGTGACGATCAGCACGGTGGCGCCCTGCCTGATCGCACTCGGCTCCGACGAGCACAAGAACTTTTTTCTACCCAAAATCGCCGCCGGCGAATTGCACTTTGCTATCGGTTACACCGAGCCGGGCGCCGGCACCGACCTCGCCTCGCTGAAAACCAGCGCGGTGCTCGACGGCGATCACTACGTGATCAACGGCAACAAGATCTGGACGAGCAGCGCTGAAGCCGCTGACTACGTCTGGCTCGCGGCCCGCACCGATCAGGAGGTGAAACCGCCGCACAAGGGCATCAGCATTTTCATGGTCGATGCCACGCTCCCGGGCTTCAGCTTCACGCCCATCCGCACCGTCGGTGGCGTGCGCAGCAACGCGAGCTACTACGACAACGTGCGTGTGCCCGCATCGATGATCGCAGGCGGACTGAACAGCGGCTGGAAACTCATCACCTCCCAGCTCAACCACGAGCGCGTGGGTCTCGCGGCCATCGGTGTGCAAGGCTGGGGGCTCCTCGCGCGCACCCTGAAGTGGGCACAGGAAACAGTGGTGGGCGGCAAACGCGTGGTGGACCAACCCTGGGCGCAGTCGGCGCTTGCCGAGGTCTACACGCGGCTCGAAGCCATGCGCCTGATGAACTGGCGAATGGCCTGGCAACTCGACAGCGGCGAGCCGGACCCCGCCTTCGCCTCGGCGATGAAGGCCTACAGCACCGAGTGCCTCATCGCCGTCGACAAGCTGATGCTCGAGGTGACGGGCATGGCTGGCGGCTATCGTCGCGGCAGCCCGGGCGCAGCGTTGGCCGGAGATCTGGAAGAGCACTACCGCAAGTGCCAGATCAATACCTTCGGCGGTGGCGTGGCCGAGGTGATGCGAGATCTGGTCGCACAGTTCGGCTTGGGGATGGCGGCCTACAGCCGCCGCTGATTCAGGTGCGAGCAGAACGCGCGAAGCGCTGCTGAACAGCGAGGCCGCCGAGGATCAGGCACAGACCCGGCAAGGTGCTGGGCGCGATCGGTTCGCCCAGCACCACAGCAATAGGCAGCAGCGCGAGAAAGGGCGTCGCGAATACAACGTTGCTCACGCGCGCCGCGTTCGCCGAGAGCGCCAGAGCCCGCTGCCAGAAGACGAAACTCAGCCCCATCTCGAAAACGCCTGACCACAAAGCCCCCAGCAGGCCTCGGCCGAGCGGCATGTCGAAGTCCGAGAGCAGGCCACAGGCGAGCACGCTGGCGGGCAAGGCATAGCAAAACCCCAGAAACAGCCGCAACAGGGGATCTCCCGTCGCGCGACTGTTGGCGATCCAGTAAAGGGCCCAGACCAGCGTGGAGACGAGCGCGATAACCACACCGTCCCACCGCACCGTGCCCGCGTGCGCCGAGCCCAACGAGATCACGACCACACCCGCGTAGGCAATCACCGCTGCAACGACCTCGGCCACGCCCACGCGCTGCCCGAGCAAGGGCACCGCCAGCGCCGACAAGGCAATGGCCCAGGTGTAATTCACGGGCTGCGCCACCTGCGCGGGAAGGATGTCGTAGGCTTGAAAGAGCAGCAGGTAATAGCCGACCGGGTTCATCAGGCCGAGGCCAAGGGCGCGCAGGTGCCCGCTTCGCGACAGTCGCAGGACATCTCCCAGCCGCCCTCCCGCTGCGAGCAGGCTGCCCAGCACCAGCACCGCCACGGCGTTGCAGACCAGCAACAATTGCGCGTAGTGCAGTTCCGCGAGCGCGAACTTGAACGCCGTCGAGACCGTGGCCCAGCAACACACGGTGAGCCAGGCATAGGCGTAGGCGCGCCGCTGGCGCGCTGCCGCCGGATCCAGCACGGTCATGCCGACAGGCGCGCGGCCGGGATCAGGATGCGTCCCGCACCTCGACCAGGCGCGCGTAGAAGGGCTCGAGATCCTCGGGCGAGCGGATATAGGGATGGTGCTCGAACTCCATCACCGTGACGCCCGCCTCCAGCAGAGCGGGAATCGCGTCGATCGACTCCTGCAGGCTGCAGCGGCCGTTGGCATCCCAGTTCATGGGCACGTGCGCGCGCACCTGAAGCGTGCCCGGGTCACGTCCGGCCTTTTCGAACGCGCGCCGGATCACGCTCACACCGTCACGGATGTAATCGGCACTGGTGGAGATCGGGATCCAGCCCACGCCTAGTTCGGCGATGCGCTGCGCCTGACGCTCGGAGGGCTGCACGCCGTACCAGAGCGGAATGGTCTTCGCCGCAGGGAAAGGCGTGCTGTAGATCCTCGAGAAATTGACCGTCTTCGAACTGAAGCTCGCCGGCGCCTCACGCCAGAGCAGCTGCATGGCACGTACGCCGTCGTCGAGCATGGTCCAGCGCAGGTCGAAATCGAGGCCGGATGCCTCGTACTCCTCGCGCTGCCAGCCGGTGCCGATGCCGAGCTCGATACGCCCGGGGGCGAGGCTGTCCAGGGTGGCCAAGGTCTTGGCGAGCAGCACCGCCGGTCGCAGCGGCGAGATCAGCACGCCGGTGGCGAGACGAACCTGCCGCGTGCGCGCGGCCACGGCCGTCAGCATGGTGAGCGGCTCGTACCAGGGCGCGATGGGCGGCAAGGGGAAAGGGCCGTAGGGGTAGCGGTCGGTGTTCTCGCCCATCACCACGTGGTCGGTGAAGTTGACCTGGTCGATGCCTGCCGCGTCGGCAAGCTCGGCCGCCGTGAGATACCCCCGGGCATCACCGCCGAACACGTCGTGGAGGCCGAACATGCCAACTGCTATCTGGAACTTCGCCATCGCTCTTTGCCCTCTGGGTTGTTTGACAGGATGCGCCACGCGGGCGCGGTAAAAACTCAGTCGACGGCCGGCGGACGGTGCCCGCTGCAGAGAATGTCGGTGACTCGCTCGGTGTCCATGTATTCCTTCAGGCACACCACGAGGCCGTCACGGAATTCGAACAGGAAGTGGTACTGGTTGGTGTAGAGCTTGCCCGAGAGGTGCTCGCCCTGCGATTCAGCCTCCACCGCCACGCGCTCGCCCTCGGCCGTCATGGCGAGGATGCGGAAGCTGATGCCCTTCGGGAATGCCTCGAAAATGCGGCCGCTGGCCTCGCGGATCTGCGCCTTCGAGAAGGTGCCGGAGATGAGCGTGCGGCCAGAGGTCCAGACTGCGCCGTCCTCGGCGTAGGCATTGACGATGGCGGCGGAATCGCCTGCGTTCATGGCGGCGAAGAATCGCTCGACGAGCGCCTTGTTCCGGCTTTCATTGCTCATGAGATCCACTCCAGCGCCCGCGAGGTAGCGCACTATAGTCGGGAGCGCACGGGCTTGGCCAACGGCCGGCCAGCGCCTTCCCCGCCCAGCAGCGAGCAGGCAGAATGGATCGCACTGCGGCACTGGCGGCTGCGCACAAGAACCACGCGGGAACCGCTGCGCGACCCGCAGTCCAAGGCCCTGCAATCATCTAGGGAGGCCCGAGTGACCAAGGCATTACCCGTCTTCCTGGGAGGCGCCCTTCTGGCGTTGGCCGTGGCGGCACATGGCGCCAGCACCGATGCTTCCGCGCCAACGGCACCGGCACCGGCGAACGCCGCCGATACGCCCGCGGAAACCGCCGACGCCGAGGCAAAAGAGCCCACACTGCCTCCGACCCCCGAACAGCAGCGATACCTCGACGCGGTACAGGCGCTCGAGGCACACGGAGGGGCCTACGACGCCGCCCTGTCGGAGCAACTGCTCGGGCTCGGCTCCGCATACCAGGCAGCAGGACGCCATGCTGAAGCCGCAGAAGCCCTCTCCCGTGCGGCGCACATCACACGCGTGAACGAGGGCCTGTACAGCACCTCCGACCTGCCCATCCTGGAACGGCTGATCGAGAGCTACTCCGCGCTCGGCGAATGGGACGGCGTGGGCACCAGCTACCAGCAGATGTTCCAGATCCACCGCCGGAATTACGGGGAAAGCGACGAGCGCATGCTGCCCGCGCTGCAACGGCTCTCCGCCTGGCATCTGGGCGCCTACCTCGGGGACATCGGCGAGGATCCCATCAACCACCTCGAGGCCGCGCGCAACCTCTACGAATCCTCGCTCGGGATCCTCCAGGCCAAGCCGCCGGGCAGCGACTCGCGCCTGCCCGAGGCTCTGCGCGAGAAAGCGATCGTCGATTACTACCTCGCCTCCTACGTGCCCACTGGCGGTGGTGGCGTCTCGTTCTCCGCGGGCCCTTCGAATGCACAGCAACAGGCGGGCCCCGCCTATGCCATCACGGGTTTCACCGCCGGACGCGCGGCGCTGGAGCGCGTCGTGGAGTTGCGCCGGCAAGACCCGGCCGCGAGCGCTTTGCTGCGCGGCCAGGCTGCGGCGGAACTCGGCGACTGGCACCAGTTGTTCAACCGCCGCCAGACGGCGCTCGAACTCTACAAGGAGGCGTGGACCCAAGCGGCGGCCGACACCTCCAACGCCGCGGTCAACCAGATCTTCGGCCATCCGATAGCATTACCGGTCCTGCCCGAAGGGCTGGCTGCGCTGGCGGAGGCCGGGCTTGGCACATCCGCGGCACAGGGAAACATCACCGTCACTTTCGCCGTCAACGAGCGCGGCCTCGTGGAGGACATCCGGATCGTGGAGCCGCAAGCGCCCGCCCCACCCGCGGCGAAGACGCCAGAACCGACTGCAGACCCGGCAGATGCCGCTGCGCCAGCAGAGAGCAGCGCAACGGCCACGCCAGCCGCCGCGCCCCCCGAGACACCCGAGCAGAAATCGGCCGCACTGCAGGCAGACAAACTCCGGAAGCGCCTGCGCGCCACGCGCTTTCGGCCACGCTTCGAGTCCGGCATACCGGTGCCCACCCCTGACATCACCTACACGTACAGGTACTCGCTGTGAACGCATTGCATCCGCGGCTGCTTCTGCCCGTCGTCCTGGCTGCGCTGATGGGCGGCTGCAAGACCACCTCCAGCAGCAGTCAGCCCCCGTCGGCCCAGATGCCCACGAGCAGCAGCTCGATGCCCTCGAGCAGCTCCTCGTCGTCCAGCAGCTCCTCCTCCAGCAGCAGTTCACGCAGCAGCCCCTCTTCACCCGCCAGCAGCTCCCCCAGCGCGGGCTCTCCGTCCATGCCGTCCATGCCCGGCAGTCCGGGAAGCCCCGGCAGCAAGAGCGAACAACAGGCGAGTTCAGGTGCGGCGTCGGCCGAGCGTCGCCCGCCGTGGGAGCAGGGCGGTGAACCCGGAGACAGCGGCGAGGGAACACCCAGCGACGAGGTGATGCTGGAAGACAGCGAGAAGAAAAAAGCCCAGGCTGAGGCCGCCGCGGCAGCCGCCGAAGCCTCTGCCGCGGCCAGCGAGGAAGCGGTGCTCGAAGACGCCGTGGAAGCGATGAAACGCGAGTCCGCCGAGCCCAGTCTGGATGACAGTCAGGGCAGCGCGAGTGCATCAGCTGCAGCGCAAGGCGAGGCCGGGCAGGCCGGCGGCGGGGAGCCCGGCAGCCCGGAAGACATCGAGCAGGCCGTGAACGGCGGCGGCAGCGGCAACGAAGCGGGTGGCAGCGAGGCCGAACGATTGAACGCCGAACTCAATGCCTCGCTGGGACGGTTTGACGGTGCGATGCTCGGCGAGCGCGACCGTGTGCAGGCCAAGGCCGAAGACACCGGAAGCGGCGCCTCGCAGGCAGAGAGCGCTGGCATGCTGGACCCGGAGGCCGCGGGCGGAGAAGAAAGCTCCGAGGGCAGCTACGGCAGCGTGCGCGAGGGCCCGGCGCCGCAGCAAGGCGGGGAAGGCGGTGGCGCGCCCACCGAAAACGATGCCTCCAGCGGCTCTGGCATGTCGACTATCGGCGGCGGCAAAGGCCGCAAGGGAGACTATACCCATGCCGCGGCCACCAACACGCCCCCGCCGGACATCCCCGACGGCAGCGACGATGACGTGGTGGCGCGCCAGATCCGCGAGGCCGCGATGAAGGAAAAAGACCCCGAGCTGCGCGACAAGCTCTGGGACGAGTACCGCAAGTACGTGAATTCGGCAAAGAGGAAGTCCTGATGTCCCTGCGCAGCACCGGCGCCCGACTGGCGTTGCTTTCCCTGGTGGCGCTGCTGCTAGGTGGCTGCTCCTCCAGCACGGTGCGCACCACCGAGGTGACGCCCGTCATAGCAGGAGATCCCTCCATGCCCGAGGACCAGCTCCTCGACGTGGGCGTGAGGCTCTTCGACCCGAACACCGCAAAGCTCACAGAGGAGGAGATTTTCACCTCGCCCGAGATCCGCAAGGCCGAAGCGCGCTACATGCCCACGGCACTCGCCGACACGCTGCAGAAAAGCGGCCACTGGGGCGCAGTGCGAGTGGCACCCACGGAAACGGGCATCAGCGACATCGTGGTGGCGGGCAAGATCCTCGAGTCCACCGGCGAGAAACTCTCGCTCGAGATCAGCGTCTCGGACGCTGCCGGTGCTGCCTGGTACACGAAGCAGTACGAGGGCTACGCCAGCAAATACTCCTACGAGGGCAAGCGCGTGCCCGAACCCTTCCAGGACGTGTACAACCGCATCGCCAACGATCTCGCGCTGGCGCGCGCCAAGTTGCCCGCAGCCGAGGCCACGCGCCTGCGCACCATCAGCGAACTGCGCTTCGCCCAGAGCTTCGCGCCCAAGGCTTTCGGCGGCTTCCTCGACATCGACAAGAAGGGCCGCGTGAGCGTACGGCGACTCCCGGCCGAGAACGACCCGATGCTCGAACGCATCCGCCGCATCCGCGAGCGTGACAACCTCTTCGTCGACACGCTGCAGGACTACTACACCGGCTTCTCGAAGCAGATGTCCGGCCCCTACCAGGACTGGCGCAAGGAGAGCTACTCCGAGAGCATCGCCTACCGGGAACTGCGCGCGCAGGCCACAGGCCGCACCATTGCCGGCGTGGCCTCGATCCTGGCCGGTATCGCGGCACAGACGGGAGACAGCGCCGCGACGCGCGCGGCAGGTACCGTCGGCATCATCGGTGGCGCCGCGATGGTGAAGAGCGGCTTCGACAAGCGCGCCGAATCGAAGATGCACGCCGAGACCCTGAAAGAACTCGGCGGCTCTTTGAGCGCAGAGATTGAACCGCAGGTGATCGAACTCGAGGATCGCAGCGTCACGCTGACAGGAAGCGTCCAGGACCAGTACGGCCAATGGCGGGAAATCCTGCGTGGCATCTACGAAGCCGAGACCGGTAGCATCTGAGCCGGATCCCGCGCTCGAAGCCCCTCCATGTCAGACCACGATTTCGACCGGATACAGCCCGCAGCGCTCGATATGGCGCCGCCCGCCAGCGCACCCGCAGCACAACTGCCGGCCGCGCAAGCGCGGAGCACGTCCCTCGGCGCGTTCGCGGTGCTAGGCGCCTTACTGCTGCTGGCCGCGGGCGTGTTCTTCGTGCTGCCCGATCTTCTCGCGCCGCCCGCCAGCGCACCCGCCGCCACTACCGCCAGCACCGCGCCCGGCCCTACGGCAACACCCCCCGCTGCGAAGCCAGCGGCCGCCGCTGCGCCTGCCGCCTCGGCCGCCCAGTCACCGTGGGAGCAGGCACAGTCCGACCGCGAACGCGCCGCCGCCAAGACAGCCCTCGACGCCCTCCTCTCCCTGCAATACGAACTTCAGGAGCGCAAGACAGACACCTGGGCAAAAGCGGATTTCGACGCCGCCATCGCGCTGGCACAGCAAGGAGACGCGGCCTATCGCGAATCGCGATTCACGGATGCGACAGCGCGTTATCGCGAGGGAGAAACCGCACTGCGCGCACTGCGCGACGGCATCCCCGCACGGCTCGAGGCACGCCTCGCAGCCGGTGATGCCGCCTTCGCGGCGGGCGATCAGGCCACCGCGCTCGCAGCCTTCGCGGAGGCTGCAGCGATCGAGCCCGCTGACGCACGTGCGAGTGCGGGACTGGAGCGCGCGCGCAAGCTCGATCAGTTGGCCGCACGCCTCGCGTCGGGCAAGACACAGGAATCTGCAGGGCAATTCGAGCAGGCAGCCGCCAGCTACCGGGAGGCGCTGACGCTGGACAACGGCTGGGAGCCGGCGCGCCAGGCACTGGCCGCGGTGGAAGCGCGCATCACGGGGGAGCGCAGCGCCGCACGCATGTCAGCGGGCTACGCGGCTCTGGCTGCGGGGCGGCTCGAGGACGCCCGCAAGGAATTCCAGGCGGCGATCCCGCTCGGCGGTGGCAGCGCCGCGCGCGAGGGTCTGCAGCAGGCCGAGTTCCAGATGGGGCAGCAACGCATCGGCACGCTGCTGCGCGCGGCAGAGGAAGCTGAGCGTGCCGAGGACTGGAAACGCGCCCTCGCACAGTACGAGTCCGCGCTGGCCGTCGATCCGGCGCTCGGCAGTGCCAGCACCGGAGGCGACCGGGCACGCACGCGGCTTGCGCTGGACGAAGCGCTCGCGCGGCTCGCCGCGGAGCCCGGCAAACTCGCCAACGACACTGCCCGCAAAGCCGCCGACAAGCTCCTAGCATCCGCTGCCGCGATACCCGAACCCGGGCCGCGACTGAAGGGGCAGATCGCCGCGGCACGGCAGACCCTGGCCTCGATGCGCACCGAGCTGCCCGTGCAACTGCGCTCCGACGGCAAGACCGACGTGATCGTGTTCCGCGTCGGCAGCCTCGGGAACTTCACCGGGAAGGAACTCTCGCTCCTGCCAGGCGACTACGTTGCCGTTGGGCGCCGGGACGGCTTCCGTGATGTCCGCGTGGAGTTCTCGCTGCGCCCGGGGCAGGCAACGGCGCCCGTGGTCGTGCAATGCGGGCAAAAAATCTGATGACCACCGGCAACGGCTCACCCGCCGAGGACGCACACGATGCGCCCATCGCGCCCTTTGCCTACAGCCCGCCGGATCCTGCCGCTGCCACCACGCCCGCACGGCGCCCGGGCAAGCGCCAGATCATGGTGGGCTCCGCGCTGCTCGCCATTGCGCTCTTCGCGTGGTTCCTGCTGAGCGCGCAAACGCTGCGGGTGCAAACAGATCCTCCGGAGGCGCACGTCGATATCGACGGCGGCCTGCACCTCGTGCTCGGCAGCAGCGTGCTGCTGCGCACGGGCAGCTATCAGGTCCGCGCCACCGCGCCCGGCTACCACTCGCTGGAGCAGGACTTCAGCGTCAACAACGGCAGCAACGAGCTGCAGCTGCGGCTCGAGAAACTGCCGGGACTCCTCGCGCTGCGCACGGAACCGGTGGAGGCGCGTGTACTGGTCGACGGCACCCCGATCGGCAACAGCAACGCAGGTGAACTCGAGATACCTGCGGGGCTGCACCGCCTGCGCGTGGAGGCTGACCGTTTCCTGCCGCTCGAGCAGGACCTGACGGTGGAGGGCCTTGGCAAGCAGCAATCGCTGGAGTTGCGACTGGCGCCGGGCTGGGGAAGCTACCGGCTCGAGACCGAGCCCGCGGGCGCCACGGTCACGCTGGATGGCGCAGCGATCGGCACTACGCCCGTAACGCTGGAACTGATGCAAGGCCCGCGGCAATTGCAGCTGAGCCTTGCGGGTCATCGCGACGAGGCCCTGTTCGTCGAGGCAAAGGCCGGCGAAGAGCGCAGCCTCGCACGCATGACGCTGGTGCGCGCCGACGCGAAGTTGCGCATCTCGAGCACGCCTGCCGGCGCCAGCATCACGCTGGACGGACAGTTCCGCGGCGTAACGCCCCTCGATATCGCGCTCGAATCGGGCAAAGCCCACGAACTGATCGCCTTCAAGGCAGGCCACGAGCGAGCACTGCGCCGCTTCAGCGCAACGGCAGGCGAGCAGGAGATCAAGCTCTCGCTGCGCGCCCTCGCGGGGGAGATCCGGCTCAGCGTGTCGCCTGCAGACGCGGGGATTTTCGCTGGCGAGCGCCAGCTTGCAACAGGAACCGCCACCCTCTCCCTGCCCGCCGCGCAGCAGGTGCTCACCGTGCGGCGCAAGGGCTACGCGGACGAGACGCTGCGCGTCACGCCGCGCCCCGGCTTTCCGCAAGCCTTCAACCTCAGGCTGAAGACGCTCGCACAAAAAGAAGAAGCCGCCACGCGCACGCAACTGCGCACGGCCGCCGGGCAGGAGCTCGCGCTGATGCGCCCGGGGAGTTTCCGCATGGGCTCCTCGCGACGCGAATCGGGCAGACGCGCCAACGAGGCCATGCGCGAAATACGCCTCACGCGGCCCTACTACCTCAGCGTGACGGAGGTGAGCAACGCGGAGTTCCGGCAGTTCCGTCCCGCGCATTCCTCGGGCAACTTCAAGGGCAAAAGCCTGAACGGTGACACGCAGCCCGCCACGAACCTGGGCTGGACGGATGCGGCGCTCTACTGCAACTGGCTGAGCGAGCGGGAGAAGCTGAAGCCCTTCTACCGTGTCTCCGGCAAGGCCATCACAGGCATCGACCAAACCGCCACCGGCTACCGCCTGCCCACCGAGGCGGAATGGGCGTGGGCCGCCACGCTCACTACGGACGGCAACCTGCTGCGCTTCCCGTGGGGCGCTGCACTTCCGCCTGGGCCCAAGGCAGGCAACTACGCCGACAAGAGCGGCGAGACCATCCTCGGCGAGATCATTGCCGGCTACGACGACGGCTTCCCCGTATCCGCTCCCGTGCGCAGCTTCGCGCCAAACCGGCTCGGCCTGTTCGACCTCGGCGGCAATGCGGCAGAATGGGTCCACGACATCTACGACGCGGCTCCGCCCGGCGCAGGCGTCGAGACCGACCCCTTCGGCGCGGACATCGGCGAGTACCACGTGATACGCGGTGCGAGCTGGCGCCACGGCGGCCTCACGGAACTGCGGCTCGCCTTCCGGGACTACGGCTCGGAGGCCCGCGCTGACGTGGGATTCCGGATTGCGAGGTATCTCAAGTGAGGCGGTTGCACTGGGTCGCGCTGATGCTCTCGATGTCGGCAGTACTGCGCGCGGCAGAACCCTCGCCAGCACCGGCGCCGGTCACCGCAACAGCGTCTCCTGCAAAAGCGTCAAGCGCTCCAGGAAAAAAAGCCGACGGGGGCGACAAGGACGGCAGCAGCGCATCGGACGAAGCCGCCGCCACCCGCAAGGCCAATGAGCGCTTCAACCCGTCCGAGAAAATCTCCGAAGACCTCTCGGTGTCGTTTCCCTCCGACATCTGAGCCCATGGCCAACCACCCACCAGGACACGAGCCACGTCGATGAAACGTCTCCTTGCCTCCGAGTTCCTGTTCCAGATATTCGCGCTGCTGCTCTCGCTGATCGTGGTGCACACGGTCTGGGTGGCTGTGGTGTGGCCGCGCGCGGAGGCACACCTGAGCGCGCAGGCCGAGCGCATCGCCGCCGGCGACACGACGGCGCAGCCCCAGTCCATTTTCGTGATCCTCAAGGACTACGAGCAGGAGTCCGAGGTGATCCTGTTCTTCTGGTGCATCGCCATCATGGGCTTCAAGGGCGCGCAGCTGCGCCACGAGCGCACGCTCTTCCGTGAGCCGCTGGTGCAGGTGCCCGCAGGCACCAGCATCCTGCCCGACGACGCGCGCGATTACCTGCGCCCGATCCAGGCCCTGCCACCCGAATCGCGGCAATGCCTGCTGCCGCGCGCGCTGGTGGCCGGCCTGCAGCGTTTCGCCGTGACGCAGGGCGTGCAGGATGCCTCGGGCGCGATACGCGAGACCTGCGTGACGGAGGGCGAGCGTCTCGACTCGGAGCTCTCGATGATCCGCTACATCGCCTGGGCCATTCCGGCGATCGGCTTCATCGGCACCGTGCGCGGCATCGGCATGGCACTGAGCGAGGCCTACCGCGCGGTGGAGGGCGACATCGCCGGCGTCACGGACGCGCTCGGCGTGGCCTTCAACTCCACGCTGGTCGCGCTGCTGCTCAGCATCATCCTCATGTTCCTGATGCACCAGATACAGCTGCAGCAGGAGCGCCTGGCGCTGGATGCGCAGTCCTTCTGCGAGGACCGGCTGCTGCCGCACCTCAAGATAACGCGGGAGATGCGCGCGTGAGCCTGGCGGTACTCGAACTGAACGACGCAGCGCTGCTTCTGGGGGATGCGGACGGTGTGCGCGCGCGCAGCCCTGCGTTCGCGCTGCTGGCGGCAGACGCGCCTGTCATGGGCGAGGCGGCGCGGTCCACGGCACGCATCGATCCGCGCCGCACGCTCAGCCAGTTCTGGCAGCGGCTGGGCACGGAACCGCTGCACCACGCCCCGGCCCACACGCGCCACCACGCAGATCTCGGCTACCGGCATCTGCTGCACGTACACGAGCTGGGCGGCAAACCGGCGGAACTGCTGCTCGCCGTGCCGGGCAGCTTCACGCGCGAGCAACTCGCGCTGCTGCTGGGCATAGCCGAGCGCTGCCCGTTCCGCGCCTGCGGGCTGGTGGACAGCGCACTCGCAGCGGCCGTTACGGTTCCCCTGTCAGGGCCGGCGATACATCTCGAGCTGCAACTGCATCAGGCCGTGCTCACGCGCATCGAGCACGAGCAAGGCACGCTATCGCGCGGCGCCGTGCGCACCCTGCCCGGCACGGGGCTCACCGCCCTGCAGGACCGTTGGGCACGTCGCGCGGCCGAGGCCTTCATACAGCAGTGCCGCTTCGACCCGCTCCATGCCGCGGCAAGCGAGCAGGCGCTCTACGACAGGCTTCCGGGCTGGCTGGACGCGCTTGCAACCCGGGAGAGCGTGGAGGCCGAGATCCGCCAGCAGGATCATCGCCATCGTGCGACGCTGCGCGCCGCGGACATGCTGGACGCGGCGCAGGCAATCTACACCGACCTGCTGGAAGCCCTTGCGCGCGAAGGTGGCGGCGCGAGCCTGCTGCTCGGTGCGCGCGTTGCCGGCCTGCCGCGCTTCGCCGCCCGCGTGCCGGAGGCACACTGCCTGGAAGAGGACGCCAGCCTGCGCGGTGCACTGCGCAACGCCGATCGGGTGCGCAGCGAAGAGCGCGCGCTGCGCTTCGTCACGCGGCTGCCAGCAGGGCCGGCCGCCGAGTCACCCGCCACGGCCAACACGGCGACCGCAGCCGGCATGGTTG
>CAIXOY010000244.1 GCA_903921135.1 uncultured Gammaproteobacteria bacterium | reverse complement strand
GGCGATTACCGCGAATGCCTCGGTGGGCTGTTGCCCAGTTCCTTCGCGCAGGCCGCACGCACCCGCATCAACTACCCCGGCGGCGGCTATGAGGTTGACGATGCCGGCCGCGCCCGACTCGACGTGCTGTTGCAGCACCTCTCGTTGGTGAAGGACGTCAAGGCGATCCACATCGATGGCTACAGCGACGACACGGGTCGCAAGCCGCAGAACCTCGAACTCTCCAAGCAGCGCGCGCAGGCCGTGGTGGACTATCTGGTCGGCAAGGGCGTCGACCCGAAGATCATCAAGATGGCCTATTACGGTTCCCGCTATCCGGTGGCGCGTGGCCGCAGCGCAGCCGCGCGCGCCGAAAATCGCCGCGTCACGGTACGGGTTGAGCGCGGCTGATATCGCGCGTTTGACAGGTCTGCTGTCCCGCACCGACCATCGACGCCTCCATCCCCGGGTGAGGTGATACCCATGCTGCTCTCCGGCAAGACCGTGATCGTGACCGGCGTTGGCCCCGGCATGGGCAGGCAACTCGCAGTGATCGCGGCGAGCGAGGGCGCCCGCGTAGCGGTCGCGGCCCGTTCGGAGGGCTTCATCCGCGAGGTCGCGCAGGAGATCGTTGCGGCCGGTGGCCGTGCCATCGCCGTACCGACAGACGTTTCCGACAGCGCTGCCTGCGTGCGCCTTGCGGCCGCCACACTGGAGGCCTTCGGCCGTATCGACGGCCTCGTCTGCAGTGCCTACAAGGTGGCGGATCCGCGACCTTTCGAGAGCACCGATCTGGAGGCGTGGATGGCGAACATGAACGTCACCTGCTTCGGGTCGCTGCGCATGATCCAGGCCGCAGTTCCCGCGATGAAGGCACAGGGCGGCGGTGCGGTCGTGAACATCGGTGCGCTTGCCTCTGCGCAGCCCGCGCCCGGGCAGGCCGACTATGCGGTGTCGAAGGCTGCGCTGGAAGGCGCCACCCGTCAGCTCGCGCGCGAACTCGGCCCGCACGGCATCCGCGTCAACGTGGCCCGCATGGGCTGGCTCTGGGGCAAGCCGGTGCAGGACTATCTCGCCTGGGATGCCGCAGAGCGTGGCGTCGAATTGCAGTCTCTGGTCGATGCCATTGCCGCACGCGTGGCGCTGGGCGTGATTCCGCCGGAGGAAGACTGCGCCCGGAGCGCGCTTTTCCTGATTTCGGACTATGCCCGGATGGTCACCGGCGCGGTGCTCGACGTGAACGGCGGGGAGTACCTCGTTCCCTGATGTATCAGCGCCGTCTCGTGGCGACCGCGGGCAAGCCTTGCACCGGCTCCGCGAAGCGGAACGGAATCGATACCAGCCCCATCCCCGTGTTGCGCTGCACCACGAAGTGCAGATGCGGCCCGGTGCTGTTGCCCGTGTTTCCCGAGAGCCCGAGCAGCGCCCCCTGCGCCACGCGTTGCCCTTCCTTCACGCGCACCGAGCCCTGCGAGAGGTGCAGGTACACGGCCATCGTGCCGTCGGCGTGCAGCACACGCACGAAGTTCCCCGAGGGATCGCGCCCGCGCCCGCTCTGGCGGTTCTCGGTTTTCACCACCACCCCGGCGCGCGAGGCGATGATCGGGGTCCCCACCGGCATGGCGATGTCTATCGCGTAGCGGCTCTTCGGTGTGAAGTGGCTGTAGCCCCCATTGGCGCCCTGGCTCACGCTGAAGGGGCCGCCCCGCCAGGGCAGGGGAAACGTATCGCCGACGGGCGTGGCGCGCGGATCGCCCAATGCCACGCTGAGCCGCGTTTGGTAGCGCATGGGGCTGGCGGCATTCGCAGGCTGGAGCGAGAACATGCTGGTGCGGCTGCGCGGCGGCAGCAGTTGGCGCACAGGCCCTGCCGGTGCGTGTGCGACGTTGCCAGCATGGTCGACCCGCAGTTCGACCTCCACCGGTGCATAGAGATCGTTCACGATCCACAGCGCCTCGCCCCGGCCGAGCCGGCGGCGCTCCACCCGCACCGCTTTTTCCAGATGCTCCTCCATGCGATCCGGGAAAACGATCTTGCGCGCGCCTTTCACGGGCTTGTCGGTGAGATGGATGACGCCATTGGCGTCGCGGTATTTGTAAACCGTGGCCGCGCCCACGGCCGGAGCGCCGAACAACAGGCAGGCAATCAGGATCGGGCGGAGAAAGGCTGGCATGGAGCGTCTCTTGGTCGCCGCAGGCTAGCAGGGGCTCCGTGAATCTGCCACAGCACAGGCTCGCCGGACTGTGGTGCCTGCGGATGCGTCGCTAGAATGCCGGGCCTTTCCCGCCTCACCTGCGCTCCGGAGACCCCCGCATGTCGTCCATCAAGAAAGTCGTCCTCGCCTATTCCGGTGGCCTCGACACCTCGGTGATCGTGCGCTGGCTCCAGGAGAACTACGGCTGCGAGGTGGTGACCTTCACCGCCGACATCGGTCAGGGCGAGGAACTCGAGCCCGCGCGCGAGAAGGCAAAGCTCCTTGGCGTCAAGGAAATCCACATCGACGACCTGCGCGAGGAATTCGCCCGCGACTTCGTCTTCCCCATGTTCCGTGCCAACGCCATCTACGAGGGCGAGTACCTGCTGGGCACCTCCATCGCCCGCCCGCTGATCGCCAAGCGCCTCGTCGAGATCGCCCGCGAGTGCGGCGCGGATGCCGTCTCCCACGGTGCCACCGGCAAGGGCAACGACCAGGTCCGCTTCGAGCTCGGCGCTTACGCCCTCATGCCCGGCGTGAAAGTGATCGCGCCGTGGCGCGAGTGGAACCTCACCTCCCGCCAGACGCTGCTCGACTACTGCGAGACCCACGGCATCCCCGTCGAGATGAAGCGCGGCAAGAAATCCCCCTACTCGATGGACGCCAACCTCCTTCACATCTCCTACGAGGGCGGCGGCCTCGAAGACCCCTACTGGGAGCCGGGCGAGGAAATGTGGCGCTGGACCGTGCCGCCGGAGCAGGCGCCCGACCAGCCCACCTACATCGAACTCGGCTACCGCGGTGGTGACATCGTGAGCGTCGATGGCGTGACGATGAGCCCGGCGCAGGTGATGCTCCACCTGAACAAGGTGGCCGGCGACAACGGCATCGGCCGCCTCGATCTGGTCGAGAACCGCTACGTGGGCATGAAGTCCCGCGGCTGTTACGAAACACCCGCCGGCACCGTGATGCTCAAAGCCCACCGCGCCATCGAGTCGATCACGCTCGATCGTGAGGTGGCGCATCTCAAGGACGAGCTGATGCCGCGCTACGCCAAGCTGGTCTACAACGGCTACTGGTGGTCGCCCGAGCGCCACATGCTGCAGGCCGCCATCGACCACTCGCAGCAGTGGGTGAACGGCACGGTGCGGTTGAAGCTCTACAAGGGCGGCGTGTACGTGGTGGGTCGCAAGTCCGACGACACCCTCTTCGATGCCACCATCGCCACCTTCGAGGACGACCGCGGCGCCTACGACCAGAAAGACGCCGAGGGCTTTATCCGACTGAACGCGCTGCGCATGCGTATTGCAGCCCGCAAGGGCCGTAGCGCGGGCTGATGGACGCCGAACTGCTGCAAAAGGAAGTCACGAAGCGCCGCAGCTTCGCGATCATCTCGCACCCGGACGCGGGCAAGACCACCATCACCGAAAAGCTGCTGCTCTTCGGCAACGCGATCCAGCTCGCGGGCACCATCAAGGCCCGCAAGAGCGGCCGCCACGCCACCTCCGACTGGATGACCATGGAGCAGGAGCGGGGTATCTCCGTCACCACCTCGGTGATGCAGTTCCCCTACCGCGAGCGCATGGTCAACCTGCTCGACACGCCCGGCCACGAGGACTTCTCCGAAGACACCTACCGCACGCTCACGGCGGTCGACTCGGTGCTGATGGTCATCGACGGCGCGAAGGGCGTGGAAGAGCGCACCATCAAGCTGATGGAGGTCTGCCGCCTGCGCGACACGCCCATCCTCGGCTTCATCAACAAGATGGACCGCGAGACGCGCGACCCGGTGGAGCTGCTCGACGAGATCGAGTCGGTGCTGAAGATCAAGGCTGCGCCCATCAACTGGCCGATCGGCGCGGGCAAGCGCTTCAAGGGCCTCTACGACCTCTACACCGACACCATCCATGTCTACCAGCAGGGTCAGGGTCACCGCATTCCCGACGATGTGCGCATCCAGGGCATAGACAGCGCCGAGGCACGCGCCTTTCTGGGCGACGAGTTCGAGGAGTTGCAGCTCTCGATCGAGCTGGTGCGCGGTGCCAGCCACACCTTCGATCACGCCGAGTACATGGCCGGGCGCATGACGCCGGTGTTCTTCGGCACGGCGCTCGGCAATTACGGTGTGCGCGAGATGCTCGACGCCTTTGTCGAGTGGGCGCCGGGCCCCAAATCCCACGCCACGGAGACGCGCGTGGTCGATGCGCGGGAGCCGCGCTTCAGCGGTTTTGTCTTCAAGATCCAGGCGAACATGGACCCGCGCCACCGCGACCGCATCGCCTTCCTGCGCGTGTGCTCCGGCGCCTACGAAAAAGGCATGAAGATGCGCCACGTGCGCCTTGGCAAGGAAGTGAAGGTCGCGGATGCCGTGACCTTCCTGGCCGGCGAGCGCAGCCAGCTCGAAGACGCCGTCTCGGGCGACATCATCGGCCTGCACAACCACGGCACCATCCAGATCGGTGACACCTTCAGCGAGGGCGAGGCGCTCAAGTTCACGGGCATCCCGCACTTCGCGCCCGAACTCTTCCAGCGCATCCGTCTGAAAGATCCGCTCAAGATGAAGCATCTTCAGAAGGGCTTGCAGCAGCTCTCGGAGGAAGGTTCCACGCAGGTTTTCATGCCGTTGCGGAACAACGACCTCATCGTGGGCGCTGTGGGCACGCTGCAGTTCGAGGTGGTGGCCTTCCGGTTGCGCGATGAGTACAAGGTCGATTGCGTCTACGAGGGCGTGAACGTCTACACGGCGCGCTGGGTCGAGTGCGATGACGAGAAAAAACTCGCCGAATTCCGCGACAAGGCCTACGACAACCTCGCCATCGATGGCGGCGGGCATCTGGCCTACCTCGCACCCACCCGCGTGAACCTGAACCTCACCATGGAGCGCTGGCCCGAGATCCGCTTCCGCGCGACGCGCGAGCACTGACCCCTCCCGTGGGAGCGGGCCATGCCCGCGACAGCCGCCTGTGGCCGCCGCCCGCACCGCCCGCGTATAGTCCGCAGCCATGAGCGAACAGAAGAAACTCCTCGACACCCTGCGCATTGATCGCAGCGCGCCGCCGCCGCAACGCACATCCTCGCTTCCAAAGGTGGCGGGTGTTCTTGTGGCGATGGCACTGGTGGCCGCAGGCGGATACTGGGCCGGTTCCGCCGGCAAAGCTCCGCCCCCCGCGCCCGCAGCCATCCCCGCAGCCACATCCCCCGGACCTGCCCCCGCGGCAACCCCCGCCGCACCGCCCGAAGAGGCCGCCGTTCTCAGCGCCTCCGGTTACATCACGGCCCGTCGCATGGCCACCGTCGCCTCGCGCATCACCGGGCAGCTGACCGAAGTGGTGGTTGAGGAAGGCATGCGCGTTGCCGCAGGCGATGTGCTCGCCCGCCTCGACGACCGCATCGCGAAAAACGACCTCGACCGCGCGCAGGCCGAGCAGCGCGCGGCGCAGGCGCAGGTCGAAAGCGGCAAGGCCCAACTCGCCGAAGCCAAACGCGTGCTGGCGCGCGTCGAGAACCTCAAAAAAACCGATTTCTCCAGCGAAGCGGCGCTCACCGATGCCCGCTCCACGATGGAGCGCCTCACCGCCGGCCTCGCGAGCGATCGCGCGCAGGTCGATGTGGCCGCCTTCCGGGTGCAAGGCGCGCGCGAGCAACTCGACCTTCACGTGATCCGCGCGCCCTTCGCTGGCGTGGTCACCGAGAAGACCGCTCAACCGGGCGAGGTTGTCTCGCCGATGTCTGCGGGCGGTGGCTTCACACGCACCGGTGTGTGCACCATCGTCGACATGAGCTCGCTGGAGATCGAGGTTGACGTGAACGAGTCCTACATCGGGCGCGTGAGCGCGGGGCAGCGCGTTACGGCCACGCTGGATGCTTACCCGGACTGGGAAATCCCCGCCCGCGTGATCGCGATCATTCCCAGTGCCAACCGCGAAAAAGCTACGGTGCGCGTGCGCATCGGCCTCGAGACAGATGACGCCCGCATCCTGCCCGACATGGGCGTGAAGGTTGCCTTCAGGAAGGCCTGAGTTCCCCGGAGTCCGCGCATGAGCAAGCTCTTCGATCTGCACGACGTGGCCAAGCGCTTCCAGCGCGGCAAGGAGAGCATCACGATTTTCGAGGGCCTGAACCTCGGCATCGAGGAGGGCGATTTCGTCGCCATCATGGGCCCATCGGGGTCGGGCAAGACCACGCTGCTGAATTTGCTGGGCGGCGTGGATCAGCCGAGTTCCGGCCAGATCCGCTTCGCCGGCGAGCGCATCGATGCGCTGTCCGAAACGGGGCTCGCGGCGTGGCGCGCAGCCAACGTGGGTTTCATCTTCCAGTTCTACAACCTGATGCCGATGTTGAGCGCGGAGCGCAATGTGGAGTTGCCCTTGCTTCTCACCTCGCTGTCGCGCGCACGGCGGCGTCAGAGCGTCGAGGCTGCGTTGAAACTGGTTGGCTTGGAAGACCGGGCGAGGCATCTGCCTAAAGAACTCTCGGGTGGGCAGCAGCAACGTGTGGCGATCGCGCGTGCGGTGGTGTCGGACCCCAAGCTCCTGCTCTGTGACGAGCCCACGGGCGATCTCGATCGCGCCACGGCTGACGAGATCCTGAAGATGCTCTCGCTGCTGAACGCGGAGTTCGGCAAGACCATCGTCATGGTCACGCACGACCCGGAGGCAGCGAAGTACGCCAAGCGCGTGCTCCACCTCGACAAGGGCCGCTTCGTCGGCGAGGAACTCGCCGCCTGAGGCGGCGTTCCCGTTATGAGCGAGATCTACCTCGTCTGGCGCAACCTCGTGCGGCGGCGCCTGCGCTTCGCGCTCACGCTGTTCGCGATCTTCACGGCATTCCTGATCTTCGGCGTGCTGGGCAGCCTGCGGGCGGGCTTGCAGTCGGGCATCAACCTGGCTGCAGACAACCGTCTTGTTACGGTGAACAAGATCAACTTCACGCAGCCGCTGCCCATTTCCTACCTGAACAAGATCCGCGCGATCGAGGGCGTGCAGATCGCCTCGCACGCGGCGTGGTTCGGCGGCTACGTGCGTGATTCACGCAACGTCGTGGTGAGTTTCGCGATCGAGCCCGAAAGTTACCTGCAGGTGTACGCCGAGGACATCGTGCTCGATCCCGCGCAGCGTGAGGCCTTTCTCCGCAACCGGCAGGGGATGATCGCGGGCGAGGCACTGGCGACGGCGCAGGGCTGGAATGTCGGTGACCGCATCCCGGTGCAATCGAACATCTTCACGCGCAACAACGGCACCACCACCTGGGAGATGGTGGTCGAGGGCATCTTCCGCGGCCGCGACGAGACCAGCGACACGCGCCGCATGTACTTCCACTACGACTACATGAACGAGTCGCGCACCTTCGGCAAGGACTTCACCGGGCTCATCGTCTTCAACACGGCGGATCCCGCGCAGAACGAGCGCATCTCGCGCGAGATCGACGCACTCTTCGCCAACAGCTTCCAGGAGACGCAGACCGACACGGCCAAGGCCTTCAGCAAGGCCTTCCTGGCGCAGTTCGGCAACATCACGCTGATCATCACCTCGGTGGTGTCTGCCGCGTTCTTCACGATCCTGCTGATCGTGGGCAACACGATGATGCTCGCGATCCGCGAGCGCACCACCGAGATCGCGGTGCTGAAGACGCTCGGTTTCCGGTCCTCGCGCATCTTTCGCATGGTGCTCGCCGAATCCATGTTCCTCTCTGTGATCGGCGGGCTGCTGGGCACCATGGTGGCCTTCCTGTTCGTCACGGGGATGCGTAAGGCGCTGGCGGGTGTGCTGCCGGATCTCTCGCTGCCGCCGACGGTGATGCTGCAGGCACTGGCGATCATGCTGGGGCTGGGTCTCGTGACGGGCATGGTGCCCGCGCTTGCCGCGATGCGGCTGAACATCGTGACTGCCCTGGGGAGGAACTGAGATGCGCCACCTGAGTGCACAGATCCTGGCCGTGGTGGGCATGAACCTGCGGAGTCTCCCGTCGCGCGCGTCGATCTCGCTGGTGACCCTGGTTGCGGTTGCCGTGGTGGTGACGGTGTTGCTCAGTTTTCTCGCGATGGCGAACGGCTTCCGGAGCACGGTGGCCGGGACGGGCGCGGCCGATGTGGCAATCGTGCTGCGCGAGGGCAGCGAGGCCGAACTGAACAGCACGCTGAGCCGCGAGCAGGCGAATCTCCTTGCCGATCTCCCCGGCCTGAAGTCCGGTCCTGAGGGCCCGCTTGCCTCGGCCGAACTCTATGTGGTGGTCGATGGCATCAAGCGTCAGAGCGGCACCCGCGCGAACCTGCCGCTGCGTGGCGTCTCGCTCGCCGGAGTCGCTCTGCGGGACAACGTGCAGATCGTCGAGGGGAGGATGTTCAACCCCGGCACCAACGAGATCGTGGTGGGTGAGGGCGCGATGCGCGAGTTCTCGGGTTTCGAACTCGGGAAGGAGCTCCGCTTCAGCCGCTCGACCTGGAAGGTGGTGGGCGTGTTCTCCATGAACGGTTCAGTGTTCGAAAGCGAACTCTGGGCAGACGTGCGCTCGGTGCAGAGCCTGTTCAACCGCGGCAGCAGTTTCCAGACCATGCGACTCAAGCTGGCAGACCCCTCGCGTATCGGCGAGCTGCGCGAGGCCGTGCGCAATGACCCTCGGCTGAAGCTCGAGGTGAAGACCGAGCAGGACTACTACTCCGCGCAGTCGCGGCGCACCTCGGATCTCATCATGCTGCTCGGCTGGCCGCTCGGCATCGCCATGGCCTTCGGCGCTCTGGCTGGCGCGCTGAACACGATGTACACCTCGGTCTCGATGCGGGCGCGGGAAATCGCGACGCTGCGTGCCTTGGGGTTCAGCGGGATCGCCGCCTTTGCGGGAACGCTGGTGGAGTCTCTGGTGCTGTCCATTGCAGGCGGGGTGCTCGGCGCGCTCGCGACGTGGATGTTCTTCGATGGGCTCTCTGCCAGCACGCTCGGCGGCAGCTTCACGCAGGTGGTTTTCAGTTTCAGGCTCACGCCGGCGCTGGTGTGGCAGGGGGCCCTGCTCGCGTTACTGATCGGTTTCGCCGGTGGCGTGTTCCCCGCGTGGCGGGCCGCGCGTATGCCGGTGTCGACGGCATTCAGGCTGTAGGAGCGCGCCGTGCGCGCGACAAAATCCTCCGGCATTGCACGGTCGCGGGCATGGCCCGCTCCCACAGGGACGGT
>CAIXOY010000243.1 GCA_903921135.1 uncultured Gammaproteobacteria bacterium | reverse complement strand
TGTACTCGCGCAGAACCATGCGCTGCAGTGCGCGCTCGGCGCGGACATTCTGATGCTCGGGCCAGAGGCGCTGCGCGAGCGCTTTCCGTGGCTCGGTACCGAGGGCATCGCCGCCGGTTGCTGGGGCAGGAGCGGCGAGGGCTGGTTCGATGGCTACGCGCTGATGCAGGCATTCCGGCGCAAGGCGGTGTCGCTTGGCGTGAGCTACCGCACGGCCGAGGTGCAGCGCCTGCGTGTCTCGGGCTCGCGCGTGTGCGGGGTGGAACTTGCTGATGGCAGCAACATCGATTGCGGCGTCGTCGTGAACGCGGCGGGTGCCGACGGGGCGCGGCTCGCGCGCTCTGCGGGCGTGGATATCCCCGTGCACAACAGGAAACGCGCGATCTTCACCTTCCGTGCTGAAGACGAGATCCGCGGCTGCCCGCTCCTGATCGATACCAACGGCTGCTACGTGCGCCCCGAGGGCGAGGGCTTCCTCTGCGGCACCGCGCCCGCACCGGAGAACGACCCGGACGCCGACGGCGATTTCACGGTCGACTGGTCGCTGTTCGAGGAGGTGGTCTGGCCCACCCTGGCGGCGCGGGTGCCGGCTTTCGAACGCATACGTCCCGGGCGGGCCTGGGCCGGCCACTACGATATGTGCGATTGGGACCACAACGTGCTGCTGGGCCCTGCACCCGGCGTGGAGGGCTTGCTGCTGGCCAACGGCTTCTCCGGGCACGGCCTGCAGCAATCGCCTGCAGTGGGGCGCGCGATCGCCGAGCTCATCGTTCACGGCGGTTTCCAGGCGCTGGATCTGTCGGAGCTGTCGCCCGCGCGGGTTTTGGAGGGCCGCAGGGTGATTGAGGCAAATGTCGTATAGCCCATCGCCTTTCCTGTTTAACTCGCGACCTTCCTCTGGCTAAAGTGCCCATCGCAGCGGCACCCCGTGCCGTCGCCGGTCCGCGTCTTCGCCCAAAGAGGTCTCCCAGCGTGAACTATGCATTTCACACGGCCTTGCTCTCGGTCGGCATGTTCTTCGGCATCGTGCTCATGCTCGAGATCGGGCGCCGCATGGGCGAAGCCCAGCGCGCGCGTAATCCCGGCGTAGAGATCAAGGGAAGTAGCGCAGCCGAAGGCGCGGTATTCGGGCTGCTCGGCCTGCTGATTGCCTTCACGTTCTCGGGCGCAGCCGCGCGCTTCGAGGACCGTCGCCATCTCATCACCGAGGAGGCCAACGATATCGGTACCGCCTGGCTGCGCGTGGACTTGCTCTCCTCGGGTGCGCAGCCAGGGATGCGCGATCTTTTCAGGCGCTATCTGGACCTCCGGCTCGAGTCCTACCGTCACGCCAGTGAGCCCGAGCGGGCGACTGCCGAATTCGCGAATGCCGCAGCGCTTCAGCAGGAGATCTGGTCTGCGGCCATTGCTGCTGTCCGCGAGCCCGGCGCCAGCCCTGATGCCGGCAAACTGCTGCTGCCAGCGCTGAACGAGATGATCGACATCACCACCACACGGCTCGTTGCCACGCAGAACCATCCGCCAGCGGCGATATTCGCGATGCTGGGTGTGCTCAGCATGCTCGGTGGCCTGCTCATCGGCTACGACCAATCGGGCAAGAGCCACCGCGAGACCGTGCACATGCTGGTCTACGCGCTGATCATGTCGGGTGCGGTATTCGTGATACTCGACCTGGAGTATCCGCGGATGGGGCTCATCCGCATCGACTCTGCCGACCAGATATTGCTCGATCTGCGATCAGGCATGGGTTGAACCCGCGGAGCGCGCCCGCAGTGCGTCGCTGCCGACGCCCGGGCACGCCTCAGATGATGTCGAGCTGTTGCACCAGGGATGTCCCTGCCAGCTCACGCTTGAGCCGGTGGAGTTCCGCTGCGATGAGCTCCGCGTTGCAGGACGCACCGCGGAGATCGAACACCAGCCCGGGACATTTGCAGAGCCGCGCGTTGAAGTCGAACACGGCCTCCAGGCAGCGGAGCAGGGCGCCCGGATCCGTGATGGGCGCCTGAACGAAGCGCGCCGGCAGCGCGCTCAGTTTGGCGATGGGCCAGAGGCAGCCTGTGGCGTCCTCGGTGTTGACGCGTTCGCAGAAGAGTCTGCGCTCGGCCTCGTCCAGACCTGCGCCGGTGGCGAGCAGGGAATCCGGGCCTTCCGCCTGTGCATCGGCGAAACACACCACGTGGACCCCGCCGCCGGCAAGCGCGGCGGCGAGGTCGAACCGGCCCGAATGACCCGAGGGCATGGCCCGCTCAGCGCTGGTCAGGCGCGGGCGGCATGCGCTTGCCCTGTTCGACTTTGCG
>CAIXOY010000242.1 GCA_903921135.1 uncultured Gammaproteobacteria bacterium | reverse complement strand
GCCATCCAGTTCGCAGAGAGCTTCACGTCCTGCAGGCGGGCAATCGGGGCGCAGGCGATGTTGGTGATGGCCTCGGCCACCGCCATGCGCGCGGAGGCAGCGGCATCGATCAGCGCGAGCGGGGTGCGCTCGCCCATAGCCATGGCTTCGCCCGCGCAGGTGTCGAAACTGGTGGTGGTGATGCCGGCATCGGCAACCGGCACCTGCCAGGGGCCGACCATCTGGTCACGGCTCACAAGGCCCGTGACGCTGCGGTCTCCGATGGTGACGAGGAATCCCTTGCCGGCCACCGCGGGCAGTCGCAGGACACGCTCCACCGCATCGTCGATCTGCAGACCCCGCGTGCTGAACGCCGCACGCGCCGGATCCCTGCGCTCGAAAGCGCGCTGCATCCGTGGCGGTTTGCCGAACAGCACCGACAGGGGAAGATCGACCGGCAGGCTGGCGTCCCGGGCATCGGAGACCTGCAGATCCGGCTCCGCGCGCGCCTCACCCACCACGGCATAGGGACAACGCTCGCGACGGCATAGCGCATCAAATCGGGGAAGGTCTTCTGCTGCGATTGCGAGTACGTAGCGCTCCTGCGCCTCGTTGCACCAGAGTTCCAGCGGTGAAAGCCCCGTGTCGGCGCTGGGCACCGCATCGAGCGAAATCTGTCCGCCGCAACCTCCGTCCTTGACGAGTTCTGGCAACGCGTTCGACAGACCGCCCGCACCCACATCGTGGATGAAGCGGATAGGGTTCGCATCGCCCATCTGCCAACAGCGGTCGATCACCTCCTGGCAGCGGTGTTCGATCTCGGCGTTGTCGCGCTGCACCGAGGCAAAATCCAGATCGGCATCGCTCGCGCCAGAGGTCATGGAGGAGGCGGCACCGCCACCAAGACCGATCAGCATTGCCGGCCCGCCCAGAACGACCAGCTTCATGCCGGCGCGCATCTCGCCCTTCAGAACGTGCGGCTCGCGGATATTCCCCAAGCCGCCGGCGATCATGATGGGCTTGTGATAGCCGCGGATCTCGCCCGCATGCGCGAGTTCCAGGCTGCGGAAATACCCGCAGATCGCAGGGCGTCCGAATTCGTTGTTGAAGGCAGCACCGCCAATCGGGCCTTCCAGCATGATCTGCAGCGCCGAGGCCATGCGCGCGGGTTTGCCGTTGTTCTCTTCCCACGGCTGCTCGAAGCCGGGCACGCGCAGGTTCGAAACACTGAAGCCCACCAGCCCCGCCTTCGGACGAGCACCGATGCCCACCGCGCCTTCGTCGCGTATCTCGCCGCCGGAACCCGTGGCCGCCCCGGGATATGGCGCGATCGCCGTGGGGTGATTGTGGGTCTCGACCTTGATCATGATGTGCACGGGTTCTTCGTGATAGCCGAAGCGCCGCGTGTCGGGATCGGGGAAGAAGCGGCCCGCGGTGTGGCCACGGATCACGGCGGCGTTGTCGGAGTAGGCGCTCAGCACGTCTTCCGAGGGGCCTTGCTCGTGCGTGTTGCGGATCATGCCGAAGAGGCTTTTGGGTTGCGCCTCGCCGTCGATCGTCCAGCTCGCGTTGAAGATCTTGTGGCGGCAGTGCTCGCTGTTCGCCTGCGCGAACATCATGAGCTCGACGTCGGTCGGGTTGCGGCCGAGCGCGGCGAAGCTCTGGCAGAGGTAGTCGATCTCGTCGTCGGCGAGCGCGAAACCGAAGGCGCGGTTGGCACGCACCAGTTCCTCGCGGCCGCCACCCTGGATATCGATGTGGTTAAGCGGGCGCGGCGGCGCGTGCGTGAACAGTTGCTCCGCCGCATCCAGGCTGTCGAAGACCCGCTCGACCATCCGGTCGTGGAGTTCCGCGGCAACGGCGGCGCGAAGAGCGGCGTCGCCCGCAGGCAGGCCCTCGATGCGGTACACGATGCCCCGCTCGAGCCGTGACACGGCCGTAAGCCCGCAATTGCGTGC
>CAIXOY010000241.1 GCA_903921135.1 uncultured Gammaproteobacteria bacterium | reverse complement strand
GCTGGCGCTGATCTGGTCGCGCTTGCACTGCGCGACCCGGAGTTCGGTTTCAGCCTCTTGCTGCCCGATGACGGCGAGCCCCTGCCGCAGCGCGCCGCGGCGCTCGCCGAGTGGTGCGATGCCTTCATCGAGGGTTTCTCTGCCGGCATGGCCGAAGGCCCGGCCGGCGAGCTCTCGGCAGAAACCGAGGAAATCCTCGGTGATCTGGGCGCCATCGCAGGGGGCCTCGATGCGGAATCCCTCGATGACGACAGTGACGATGACGAGCGCGATTTCTGGCAGATCGCCGAGTTCGTGCGCATCGCCGTGATCAGCATCTTCGCCGAGCGCGCACCGCCGCCGCCCGGTGCGCTGCATTGAACGCACGCCTGCGCGCGCCTCTGCTCCGCAGCCCCGGGCCACGCATCGGCACTGCGGAGTTCGCGCGCCGGCGTCGCGCACTGATGGAGCTGATGGAACCCGACAGCATCGCCATCATCCCCGCCGCCGCCACGCAGTACCGCAACCGCGACTCCGCCTGGCCCTTCCGGCAGGACAGTGATTTCCACTACCTCTGCGGCTTTGCCGAACCCGAGGCCGTGCTCGCGCTGATCCCCGGGCGCAAGCACGGTGAGTTCCTGCTGTTTTGCCGCGAGCGTGACGCCGAGCGCGAACTCTGGGACGGCACGCGTGCAGGCCCCGAGGGCGCCTGCGCGCGCTTCGGCGCGGACGACGCCTTCCCTATCGGCGATATCGACGACATCCTCCCCGGCCTGATCGAGGGGAGACGCCGCCTGTATTACGCGCTCGGGCGCCAGCCCGAGTTCGACACCCGCGTGATGGGCTGGATCAACAAGATCCGCGCGAAAGTGCGTGCCGGCGCGCACCCGCCGGGCGAGTTCCTTGACCTCGATCACCTGCTCCACGAACTGCGGCTGATCAAGAGCAGCGAGGAACTGCGCGTGATGCAGCGCGCGGCGTCCATTTCCGCGGCAGCGCACGCCCGGATCATGCAGAGCTGCAAGCCCGGGATGCCGGAGTACGCGCTCGAGGCGGAGCTGCTGCACGAGTTCATGCGCAACGGCGCGCGCTCCCCGGCTTACACCAGCATCGTGGGAGGCGGCGCCAACGGCTGCGTGCTGCATTACATCGAAAACAGCGCCCTGCTGCGCGACGGCGATCTGGTGCTGGTGGATGCGGGCTGCGAGTACGAGCACTACGCCTCCGACATCACGCGCACCTTCCCCGTGAACGGACGCTTCAGCCGCGAGCAGCGCGCGCTCTACGAGGTGGTGCTCGAGGCCCAGCTCGCCGCCATCCGCACCGTCAAGCCGGGCCACCACTGGAACCAGCCGCACGATGCCACCGTAAAGCTGATCACCGCAGGCCTGCGGGATCTCGGGCTGCTGGACGGCGAAGTGAACGAATTGATCGAGACCGAGGCCTACCGCCCGTTCTACATGCACCGCGCCGGGCATTGGCTGGGCATGGACGTGCACGACGTGGGCGATTACAAGCTCGGCGACGAATGGCGTGTGCTGGAGCCGGGCATGGTGCTCACGGTGGAGCCGGGCATCTATGTCGCGCCCGACAACCACACCGTGGCCAAGAAGTGGCGCGGCATAGGCATCCGTATCGAAGACGATGTCGTGGTCACGCGAAAGGGCCACCAGGTGCTGAGCGCGGAAGCGCCGAAGCTGCCCGATGACATCGAGAAGCTGATGAGGCAGCGCGCATGAGCGACACGCAGCACTGCGATGTCGTGATTGCCGGTGGTGGCATGGTGGGCGCGAGCCTCGCCTGTGCGCTCGCGGCGTTCTGCCGCGTGGCCGTGGTCGAGAGCTTTCCGATGCAGCCGGGCGGCGGTGGCGCGCCGGTGTACCGGCCGAGCTTCGATGCGCGCTCCACGGCTCTTTCGCTGTCCAGCGTTGCCTTCCTGCGCAGCATCGGCCTCTGGGACACCGTCGCGCGACACGCCGAGCCCATCCTGCATATCCACGTCTCCGATCAGGGCCGCTTCGGCTCCACGCGCATGGACGCTGCCGAAGAAGGCCTGGCCGCGCTCGGCTACATCGTCGAGAACCACTGGCTGGGCAGCGTGCTGCACGGCGCCTTGCGCGATCGCCCGAACCTGCAGCTCATCGCGCCCGCGAGTGTGGCATCGGTGAGGGCCGCGGACGGCGGCGCGATCGCCACGGTGCGCGCGGGTGAAGACACCTTCGACATCCGCGCAGGCATCGCGGTGATTGCCGATGGCGCCCGCTCGAAGCTCGCAGCGCAGCTCGGCATCGGCACCGAGGAGCGCAACTACGGACAGGTGGCCGTGATCGCGAACATTGCCCATGCGACGCCGCATGGCGGCCGTGCCTTCGAGCGGTTCTGTGATGCCGGCCCGCTCGCCATGCTCCCGCTCACCCGTGCAGAGGACGGCCGCTCGCGCAGCGCGCTCGTGTGGGTGAAGGAGGCAGACGAAGCAGCAGAGATCCTTGCGTTGGACGAGCGCGCCTTCCTGCGTCGCCTGCAGCCTGCCTTCGGCTACCGGCTGGGGCGCTTGCTTGCGGCCGGCAACCGCGGGAGTTATCCGCTCTCGCTGGTGCAATCCGCCGAGCAGGTGCGGGCGGGCATCGTGGTGCTGGGCAATGCCGCGCACACGCTGCACCCGGTGGCGGGGCAGGGCTTCAATCTCTCGCTGCGCGACGTGGCGGCGCTGGTCGAGGTGCTGCGCGATGCACATGCCGCCGGCACGCCGCCGGGGAGCCTCCGCGTTCTCGAGGGCTATGCGCAGTCACGCCTTGCCGATCACGCGCGCACCATCGGCTTCAGCGATCTCTTGCCGCGCATCTTCGGCAGCGGGCTCCTGCCCGTGGCGGCTGCGCGGGGCATGGGGCTGGTGAGCCTGGAACTGCTGCCGGCAGCGCGCAGCCTTTTGGTGCGCAAGGCCACGGGGATCGGCTTGTGAGCGTGCAACGCACGGACGTGGCCATTGTCGGCGCGGGCATGGCCGGTGCGGCTCTCGCCGCGTTATTGGCCGAACAAGGACTGGACGTGCTCCTCTGTGAGGCAGGCGAGCCACAGGCGGCGCTGCCCCCGCTGCCCGCCTGCATCGCTGATGTGGACCCGCGCGTCAGCGCCATCAACGTGGCCTCGCGCAGCGTGCTCGAAGCGGCAGGCGCCTGGTCGGCATTGCCCGATGCAGCGCGTTGCGCCTACCAGGCCATGCGGGTCTGGGAAGAAGACGGCACCGGGCGCATCAGCTTCGATGCATCCGATATCGGCGCACCGGAGCTGGGATATCTCGTCGAGAACCGCTGGATCACGGCAGCGCTGTTGCGCGCGCTCGCCGCGCAGCCGCGCGTCCAGTTGCGCAGCCGCGAGACGCTGGTCTCGCTGCGTCTGCCCGATGAGCCCGGCCGCCCGGCGCAAGTGCAGTTCGCCTCCGGCCTCGGTGTGCAGGCGGCGCTGGTGGTGGGCGCGGATGGCGCGCAGTCCGCGGTCCGTTCGTTGTGTGGCATCGAGGCGCCGCCGCGCGATACAGGCCAGCGCGCCATCGTTGCCACGATCCGCACCTCCGGTTCCCACGCGCACACGGCATGGCAGCGCTTCCTGCAGAGCGGCCCGCTCGCGCTGCTGCCGCTGGCCGCGCTCCCGGGCGGGCATGCGGCCTCGATCGTGTGGAGTGCCGATGCGGCGGTGGCCGAGCGGCTGCTGGCGCTGGACGACGGCGACTTCGCGCGTGCGCTCACCCGGGCCTCCGAGGCCTGCTGCGGCGAGGTCCTCGAGGTGACGCCGCGGCTTGCTTTCCCGCTGCGGCAATTGCATGCCGCGAGCTACACGGCGCCGGGCATAGCGCTGGTCGGTGATGCCGCACATGTGATCCATCCGCTTGCGGGGCAGGGCATCAACCTCGGCTTTGCCGATGTGCGTGTGCTGGCGGAAGAAATCGCCCGTGCGCGCGGCCGCGGTGAGCCGCTGGCATCTGCCGATGCGCTTGCCCGTTTCGCACGCCGTCGCCGCGGCGAGAACGCTGCGATGCTCGCGGCAATGCAGGGTTTCCAGCGCCTCTTCGGCGATACCCACCCCGCTGTCCGGCTTGTGCGCAATCTCGGGCTGGGAGCGGTGGACCGCCTCGCGCCGCTCAAGCGTGCCTTCATGCGTGAGGCTATGGGTTTTCACTAGCCGGCCCAATGTGGGAGGGGCCATGCCCCTGATGCCTCTTCGTGTGGGAGGGGGCCATGCCCCCGATAGCAGCCTTGTGGTTGGCGCCGGCACCTGTCGCGCGCATGGCGCGCTCCCACATTTCTCGTGTGGGAGGGGGCCATGCCCCCGACCGGCGGCGATGGCACTACACTGAGCCACGCCTCCGCGCACACGGTGAGGCGTGTCCTGGTTGCATCCTGAGGTTCTGACGGGAGTACCGCCATGCTGATGCCCGAGATCGACTTCGCCCATGACCCGGTTCCGAACCTCCACGAGCTACTCGCCGAACTGCGCACGCATGGCCCCGTGGTGCCCG
>CAIXOY010000240.1 GCA_903921135.1 uncultured Gammaproteobacteria bacterium | reverse complement strand
TGCGGTAGCGCGTCCAGGTGTCGGTGCGGTCTACATCGACGCGGTTTGCCGTGCTCACGCGCGCGAGAGACTCAGCCGCTAACGATGGACTGGCCGTGCTGCGCGGCGAGCGCGATCAGGGCGCTGCGGTCCGGGCTGTCCCACGCGATGCCCTTGTCGAAATCCGTGAACATCTTCGAGGCGTTGCCCTTCGATGTGATCGCGAGCAGCGCGCCGCCACCGGGCCCGAAGCCGAACCAGTGCGAGGTGTTTCCGGGCACGTGGATCAGCGTGCCGGGCATTGCCACGGTTTCCTGATCGCCCACGCCGCAGTGGAGTTCGCCCTGCAGCACGTAGAAGCTCTCGTCCCAGGCGTGGAAGTGCGGACCGGGGCCTTTGCCCTCGGGGCCGTACTGGTAGAAGAGTTCGTTGCCGCCGGTGTCATCGGTGGAGGCGAGCACATTGATCATGAAGCCGCCCACGTTCAGTGCGGGGGCGCGCTCGCTTTCGGGAACGATGCGGACTGCGGGCATCCGGTGGTCTCCGGTGGAGGGGTGGCGCGCGCGTTTCTGCGCGACGGAGTGGGGACGCGCCGAGTGTCTGCCAACGGCCTGCAGATCTCAATGTGTGGGCGCTCGTCTTTGCGTGCGATGGAGGAACGCTCGCTGTGTTCCCACGGTCGAGTTGTTAAGCTCGCCCGGCCCATTCGCTGCGGAGAGTGCCACTCATGTTCACCGTCTACGCGACCACGCCCGAAACCATGGGCCCCGGCGAGATCGGCCCCCACGCGGCGCGCGCCGAGGCGATGGGTTTCGATGGGTTGCAGGTGCCGGATGCGGTGCACGATGGGCTGCTGCTCTCCGCGATGGCACTCGCTGCGACGAAGCGCCTGGTGGTGGGTACGTCGGTGCTGGTGGCTTTCCCGCGCAGCCCCATGACCGTGGCGGTGGCGAGCTGGGACCTGCAGAAAATGTCAGGCGGGCGCTTCGAACTTGGCCTTGGCACGCAGGTGAAAGCGAACATCGAGCAGCGCTACTCCGCGCGCTGGGGTTCGCCTGTGAAGCATCTGCGCGAGTATGTGCAGTCGCTACGCGCGATCTTCCACAGTTTCCAGACCGGCGCGCCACTGAAATTCGAAGGCGAGTACTACCGTTTCACGCGGCTGCAGCCCTTTTTCAACCCGGGGCCGCTGGACTGCGGCGCCATTCCCGTTCTCTGCGGCGCAGTAGGGCCGCTGATGACCGCGATGGTCGCGCAGCACGCCGACGGCATGATCACGCACCCCACCAACACGCCGCCCGAGTACATCGAGCAGGTGTGCCTGCCGCGGCTGCGTGCGGGCTTTGAGCAGGCCGGGCGTGATGCGCGGGATTTCCGGCTGGTGCTGGGCCCGCTCACCGCAACGGGCCGCGACGAGGCCGCCGTGGCGCGCGTGTGGGAAAAACAGCGCGGCATGCTGGGCTTCCTGTATTCCACGCCCGCGTACTGGCCGAGCCTCGAGCTCTTCGGCTGGCAGCACAAGGGTGAAGAGCTGCTGCAGATGACGCGCGCCGCGGATTGGGCGCGCATGAAAGACATCATCACTGACGAGATGCTCGAGAAATTCGTGCCGCGCGGTACCTATGCCGACATCGCGGGCGTGATGCGCGCACGCTACGGCGCGCTCTGCTCGCACATCACCTTTCCCCTGCCGGAGGATCCGGCAGACGACGCGCTCGCTGCGGCGGCTATCGCGGAATTGAAGGCATGAGGATTTTCTCGAAGGATCCCGCCGTGGCATTCTTTTTTTTCAGGGGAGTTGCGTGATGAGTTTCAGCGGGAACTGGATGAAGACGGCAGGCGCCGTGCTCTTTGTGCTGTGTAGCGCGGCGGCGCGGGCGGAGTTCGCACCCACTGCTGCGGAGCGGGCCAACCTGAAGGTGGTGGCCGAGTTCATGTCCACCTGGAACACGCCCGACGTTGCCGTTGGCCATCTCTCGGAGAATGCCAGCGTACGCATGGTCGAGGATCAACCTGCCGCGGTGGGCCGTGCGGCGGTAGCGGGTGCATTCAAGAGTTTTCTGGTGCCTGGTGTGCGGGTGGAAGTCGAGGTGCTCGAAACCACCGTTCACGGCCCGGTGGTGGTGAATTCCCGAATAGATACCGTGAAGACCGAGGGCAAGCCCGACGAGATCTATCCCGTCACCGGCGTGTTCGTGGTGAAGAACGGCAAGATCGTCGAGTGGTCCGACTATCTCCTCAAGTAGCGCGCCATGCGCGCGACAGCGGCCGGTGGTTCACCCGTCGGGGGCTTGGCCCCCTCCTACGGGATGTGGGAGCGCGCCATGCGCGCGACTGCAGGCTGCGGTTCAGCGCTCCGCGACGGTGCACTCGGCTTCGCTGACAGGCAACCCGCAGCGTCGGCGCGATGGCTGGAGGCCTGAGGCGACGGTTCCCTGCGGTGATACCGGCCACTTCCTGCAAAGCCAAGCAGCACCCGTGAGCGCGTGTTTCGATTCCCGCATCCGACATGTCTGGAATCTGCCCCATGCGCCGTCTGGTTTACAGGATCACCGCATCGCTACTGCTGGCCGCGAGCTTTCAGCTCCCGGCTCGTGTTCTGGCACATGGTGGCGACGCCATCCTCCCCGTGCGCCTCGCCGTGACGGAATGGGCCTCGGCGCTGCAGGGGCGTGACAAGGCGGCGATGAGCGCCATGCTCAGCGCGGATTTTCCTCAGAAAGAGCATTACCTCGCAGCCTTGCCGCTCACGCCGATCATGCGCGTGGATCTGCGCCACGCCACGCTGAACATCCACGACGACACCGCGAGCTTCACGCCGGTGGTGACCTTTCCGCGGGTGAACATGGAAAACCCCGAGGCCTTCACGCTCACGCTGAAACACGAGAGCAGTGGCTGGAAGATCAGCGCCGTGGCACCCACCGCGGACATTCCCGATGATCTGAAGATCAGGAACTCCGCGCTGCAGCGCATCACCTTTGACGTAGCGGTGAAGCTGAAAGACGCCAACACGCATGAACCCTTGCAGGCCCGCGTGAGCGTGCGCGATGCCTCGGGTGATTACTGGCCACCGCAGGGCCACGCCAAGCGCATCGCCGAGGGCTGGCGCGAGGACGTGGGTGGCGACGTGCTGGTGGAGGGTAAGACCTTCGCGTACGTGAACCCGGGCTTCGTGCTGCAGTTGCCCGAAGGCGACTACGTGATGGACGTCTCCCGCGGCCCGGAGTACGAGCCGCAGCACCTTGCTTTCAGCGTGAAAGCTGGCGAGGTGCCCTCGCTCGATATCGCACTGAAGCGATGGGTGCACATGGCGAAGCGCGGCTGGTATTCGGGTGACACGCACACGCACTTCCTCGGGCCACGTTCCGCGAGCCTCGAGGCCGCGGGCGAGGACCTGAACGTGATCAACGTGCTGCTCTCCTCAGGCGGAAACTATTTTTCGAACATCGCGGATTTCACCGGCGGCCCCGATCCCGCGTCGGACGCCGACACCATCGTCTATATCACCGAGGAAACCCGCCATGACTTCCTGGGGCACGCGGTGCTCCTGAATCTGAAGGAGCTCATCTATCCCTTCGGCTGGGGCGATCCGGACACGGGCGTACACGGTGGCTACGACTACCCCACCATGGCGCAGCAGGCGGATGCCGCCCATGCGCAGGGCGG
>CAIXOY010000239.1 GCA_903921135.1 uncultured Gammaproteobacteria bacterium | reverse complement strand
TGGTGCAGCTGGTGTTTGCGGCTCTGCTCCGATACCCGCGTTACTCCGATCCGCAGTCGGGCGAGCCTTGTGAGCCGGAGCGGGTGCTGGAGCATCTGTCGCTGCAGCGACGTCTCCGCGAAGCCTTCCCGCCGGTTGTCGATGCCGTGGGGTTTTCGCTCTGGAAACGGCCGCTGCTCCGTGACTTCCTCGCCGGATCGCAGGTGGTGTTCAGGCGCAGCGCGGACGGCGCGCATGCCGGACGGACCCTGGTCCTCTGGGGGGCGGCTTCCGCAGGGCTTCATGCCGGACCCGTTCTCAGGATCGAAGACGGCTTTCTGAGATCCGTTGGGCTGGGTGCTGCACTGGCGAGGCCGCTGTCGTGGGTCGTCGATGACGCCGGGATCCACTATGACCCTGGTCGCCCGTCCGCGCTCGAACGCATCCTCGCCGGACACGATTTCGACGCGCCTCTCCTGGCGCGTGCGCGCCGACTGCGGGAGAGCATCGTGTCGGCTGGCATCGGCAAGTACAACCTTCCTGGCGAGCCTTGGTCGCGTCCCTCGGGCAAAAAGCGCGTCGTGCTGGTGGTGGGGCAGGTGGAGTCCGATGCGGCTGTGGCGCTTGGCGCATCCCGGGTTCGCGACAATGCCGCCCTTATCGCCGCTGCGCGCGCCCTCTGCCCCGATGCCTGGATCCTCTACAAACCCCACCCCGATGTGGTGAGCGGGCTTCGTCGCAAGGGCCTGATGGAAAACAAGGCGATGGACGATGCGGATGAAGTCGTTTCCACAGTGCCGATGGCGAGCCTGCTCGGCTGCGTGGACGAAGTCCATGTGATCAGTTCGCTCGCGGGCTTTGAGGCCCTGCTGCGCGGCCTGCGGGTGGTCTGCCACGGGCGACCCTTTTATGCCGGTTGGGGGTTAAGCGAGGACATCGATCCGCCGCCCGGACGGGGCCGGCAGCTACCGCTCGATGCATTGGTGGCGGCAGCGCTGATTCTGTACCCGCGATACCTGCACCCTCGTTCGCGCGCTTTCATGACGGCGGAGGACGCCGTGGAAGTGTTGCAACTCGCGCGTGGCACGCCGCGGATACCACTCTGGCGTCGCATGCTGCTGCCGCTGATGCGGTTGCGGGCGCGCTGAGCGCGGGAATCCTGCCGTTGGAGCTGCTTGCGGTCAGCATCGTGCCGGGCGTTAGAATCCGATGGTCGCTATCCAACAGCGCTCCGGCATGGCTCGGAGCATCCGCGGAGCCTCCGGCATGATCTCCAGAGGATTGGGCAGTTTCCGTGGCAGGCGCGTCCTGTTGCTCCAGTCCCCCGTCGGTCCCTTCTTTTTTCGCCTCGCCCGAGATCTCCAATGGGCGGGTGCCCAGGTCTGCAAGATCAATTTTAACGGCGGTGACGCGCTCTTTTACCCGTCGGATGCGATCGCCTTCCGGGGCACAGCAGACGAGTGGCCAGCGTTCCTTCGTCGCGTAATGATCGAGCGGGATATCGATGTGGTGCTGCTGTTCGGGGATTGCAGGCCCGTGCATCGCCTGGCCCGTCAGGTGGTCCGGCAGATGGGTGTAGAACTCGGGGTGTTCGAGGAGGGCTATGTCCGCCCCGATTACGTCACCTTCGAGCGCTGGGGCGTGAACGGGAACTCCACCCTGCCGCGTTCGCCCATTTTTTATCTCAACCGCGATGTAGACCCGATACCCGAGCCCATGCCGGTGCGGGATACCTTCTGGTGGTCAGCGCTCTGGGCGATCGCCTATTACGTTGCTGCGGTCGCGTGTACGCCGCTCTATCCACACTACCGTCACCATCGACGGCTCTCGCTCGTCGAGTTGTTCCCGTGGCTGCGCAGCTTTGCGCGCAAGCGCAGCTACGCCCGGAGCGAGCGCGGAATGGGTGAGCGCCTGGTAGGCGAGTTGTCGGGGCGATTTTTTTTGGCACCCCTGCAGGTGCACAACGACTCGCAGATCCAGGAGCACTCCGGGTTCACGGTCGAGCGCTTCATCCGCTACGTGGTGCGGTCTTTCGCATCGAACGCGGAGGAGGGTGCCCACCTCGTGTTCAAACACCACCCGATGGACCGCGGCTACCACGACTACACCGTCTTGCTGACGACGCTCGCCGAGGAGTACGGCCTGAAGGGCCGTCTTCACTACGTGCACGATCTGCACCTGCCAACGCTCCTGAAGCACGCGCGGGGCGTGGTCGTCGTGAACAGCACCGTCGGATTGTCAGCCCTCTTCCACGGCCGGCCGCTGAAGACCTGCGGCGCCGCGATTTACGACATCCCGGGCCTCACGTTCCGTGGATCCCTGAAGGAATTCTGGAGCGATGCCGGAGAGTTCGAGATGGACCGGGAGCTTTTCCGGCGTTTCTATCGACACCTCATCTCGACTACCCAGCTGAACGGCAGTTTTTACCGGAAGCTGGACCTGCCCGGGTCGCATTCGGGGCTGCGCTGGCCTCATAAACGGGATCGCGCAGCACCCGCCGTGCCCTCGTCGGGTGAGTTCGACGGCGGCGAACGGGAAACGGCTTAGCCGGTCCCGACGCATCCCCTCCGGTGTCCCCGATCGGAGCATGGAGCTTGTACCAGCAGATGTACCAGCAGATGTACCAGCAGATGTACCAGCAGATGTGCGGGTTGAGCGCCCCGCCCTGTGATGATTTCCACGAACCGGGTGGCGTATGCAGGCAGTAGAGCTTGCCTGCGATGATCTGAAGTCCGGGAAAACGCTGTGGTGTCCCCAGCAGGAATCGAACCTGCATCTGGGTCTTAGGAGGACCCCGTTCTATCCATTGAACTATGAGGACTGAAGGCGCGCGGCATTC
>CAIXOY010000238.1 GCA_903921135.1 uncultured Gammaproteobacteria bacterium | reverse complement strand
GTCGTCTTCATGATGCCGCTCCGATCACAGCCGCCTCGCGCCGCAGTTCGGCCGCCATGGCATCAAAGCGCCGACCGGCGTGACGGGCATAGGCGAAGGCAACGCCCCAGGCCATCGCGAACTCCGATAGCGCGAACAGCAAGCCGATGTTGACCGGGCCCCACACACGCGTGCGGAACACCTCTGGAAACCACGCAGCCCCCAGCGGCAGCATCAGGTAGAAGGCGATGGAGAACGCCATCAACGACCAGAGAAAACGGCTTTTCTCGCGGTGAAGACGCTGGAAACGCGGATCGGCATCGATGGCTTGCCAGTTCATGCGCGGACCTTCGTGTTATGGTTCAGGAAGCCTAACAAGGCTACCCCCGATTACCAACCGCGCGGAGCCAATGCATGCCTGCACGCAGCCTGTTGCTCGTCATCCTGTTCGCCCTGTTGCCCGGCGCCGTGCTCGCACAGTCCTGCGCGGGGAACAGCACGTGGGCTCTGGTGCTTCACGGCGGATACCTCGACTACGAGGAAGAAGTCACGCCTGCACACCGGGCGTTGCTCGCGCGGCTGCTCGAGGAAGGCAATCGCAGCCTCTCGAGCGGCGCCAGCGCGCTCGATGCGGTGAGTGCTGCCATACGCGTGATGGAAGACTCCGGCCTGCTGGACGCGGGCAAGGGATCGATCGTGAACACCGAGGGCTTCACGGAGACCGACGCCTCGATCATGGACGGCGCCACCGGCCGCTCGGGCGCCGTGGCGGCGATGCAGCAGGTGCGTAACCCGATCCTCGCCGCACGTGTGGTGATGGACAAGACCAAGCACGTGCTGCTGGTGGGTGCGACGGGCGAGCAGAGCCTGCGCAAGCTCGGTGCGGAAATGGTCGAGCCCTCAAACTGGTATCAGGAATACGTGCCGGCGCCCAAGCCGGTGGAGCGCAAGCACGGCACCGTCGGGGCTGCCGCGCTCGATCGCTGCGGGCATCTGGCCGCGGGCACCTCCACGGGCGGCTGGCCGGGCAAGTTGCCCGGGCGCGTGGGCGACAGCCCGATCATCGGCGCCAGCACCTACGCCGACACGCGGGTCGCGCTCTCGGCCACGGGTGTGGGGGAGTACTTCATCAAGCGGGCGGCCACGCGGGACATCGCGATGCGCGTGCAGTACCTGGGCCTTCCCCTCAAGGCTGCTGCCGACCACGTCGTGAAGACCCTGATCGGCGGTGAAGACAAGGCAGAGGGCGCCGTGATCGCCCTCGGCGCCGATGGCGAGGTGGTGATCAACTCGAACGGCTACGGGATCCTGTGGGGCGCGGTGGGAGCCGGGCTGCCGGCGGCGTCGGGAACCCAGGAGCCCCCGCCTCTACGTGCGACATCACAAGTCGATAACATCTCGAGATAGTTTCATCGGGTTACGGTATGTGTCCCGCGACCTTTTAAAACAAAGGATTGCAAATCCGGAAACAGTAACCCCCGGAAAACGCTTGCACTCGGATGCCCTCCCGTTCACCCTGTGCCCGTCTCTTTTTTGCAACCGCTACGGTGGAGCATTTCCATGAACATCCTGACCAGAACCCTCCTTGTGCTGCTGCTCGGCAGCCTCTTTTCAGCTTTCGCCCGGGCAGATGACGCCTACGCCGAGACCATCCGCGTCTTCAAGGCGGCCGGCGAGAGCAGCAAGTTTTTCGACAAGTCCTACGGCTATGCGGTGTTCCCCACCGTGGGCAAGGGCGGGCTCGTGATCGGTGGAGCCAGGGGCAAAGGCAAGGTCTATGCCCGCGGTGCTTACGTCGGGGACTCTGTGATGACGCAGCTTTCGGTGGGCTTCCAGTTGGGCGGGCAGGCCTTCAGCCAGATCGTCTTCTTCCAGGACAAGCGCTCGCTGGAC
>CAIXOY010000237.1 GCA_903921135.1 uncultured Gammaproteobacteria bacterium | reverse complement strand
CCTGGGACGAGAGCTTCTACGTGCTGCAGGGCGAACTCCACTGCGGCGTGGGCGATCAGGAAACCGTGGCAATGCCCGGCACGCTGATCCACGTGCCCGGAAACACCTCGCACTGGTTCCGCTTCGGGCCCGGTGGCGGCGCGATGCTCGCGATCACATCGAAGGGCAACGCCTCGAAGATGTTCACGGATTTCGACAAGGGCATCGCATGGGACAGCCCGGACCGCAGCGCCCTGATCGCGCTCGCCGCGCAGCACGGCCAGACCATCGTCACCGGCTGAGTCTCTCGCGCGCGTGAGCACGGCAAACCGCGTCGATGTAGACCGCACCGACACCTGGACGCGCTACCGCAAGGGTCTGTGCGCGGGTTGCGCCGCGCGCTGCTGCACCATGCCCGTGGAAGTGCGCGTGCCGGATCTGCTGCGGCTGGGGCTGGTGGAGCCTTTCGAGGCCGAGCACGAAACGCCCGCCGCCATCGCGCGCAGGTTGCAGCGCGCGGGCATCGTGGGGCACTTCAGCCACAAGCATGCGGTCTTCACGCTGGCGCAGCGTGCGGGCGGTGATTGCCTGTATCTCGACGCGACATCGCGACTCTGCACGGTGTACGAACGTCGCCCGGAGACCTGCAGACAGCACCCGGCCGTGGGGCCAAGGCCGGGATATTGCCCGTATGGCCCCGCCTCGGATCAGGCGACGTCTGTCACACTTTCGCGCCCCGGCCGTGCTGGACGCGGCGCATCACGAAGCTGAAAGGCCCCTCGCCATGGAACTCGTTGTATTCGATCTGGACGGCACGCTGCTGAACGGCAACTCGGTGGTCTCCCCGCGCACCGCCGAGACACTGCGCCTGCTCACCGAGCGCGGCATCGCCTACACCGTGGCCACGGGCCGCATGCGGCAGGGTTCGCGCGAGTTGCTCGCGGCGCACGGTTTCCAGCTGCCGCAGATCTTCAAGAACGGCGTGATGACCTGGTGCCCACGCGCCGGTGACTACAGCCACGTCAGCCTGCTCACGCCGGACGAAATCCTGCATGTGATGCACGCAGTGGACGCACAAGGCATCACGCCCTTCGTCTTCACGCTGGAACCTGAGGGACGACAGGGCCTTTACCACTCCGGCACGCGCAATGCCGTGGAAGAGCGGCTGCTGGGTTATTTCACCGGGCACGCGGAAGTGGTTGTGCGGCCCGTGGGCGACCTGCCCGCCAATGCCGCCATCACCAACATCAGCGCGCTCGGAGCCGCAGCGCAGGTAGCGGCTATAGAGCGCCTGGTCGCAGCCGAGCCGCATCTGGTGGCCTTTGCCGGCACCGCCATGGAGGGCGAACACCTCGTGTGGATCGATATCCACCACGGCGAAGCCAGCAAGGGCGCCGCCGTGGCGCGCCTGCGCGAAGAACTCGGCGCCACGCGCGTGATCTGCTTCGGTGACGGCGACAACGATCTCAGCATGTTCCTCATGGCCGACGAGTGCTACGCACCCGACAACGCCAAGCCCGAGATCAAGGCCGTTGCCACCGCGGTGATCGGCCACCACAACGAGGACGGGGTGGCGGAGTTTTTGCGGGCGAGATTCAACCTCTAGCGCGCGCACAGCCGCCGGCGGTGCGAACGCCGAGGGCCGATCATTCCTTCATCGGCCAGTAGTCCGGATGCTGCGGGCTGGCCGCGCCGATCTTGTGCAGCGCGCCCATATCGCCGTCCAGACCCACTTCCTTCACCGCCGTGCCGGCCAGCAGAACGTATTTGCGCCGCGCAATACCCCACTTCCCGCCGCGCCTCTCGACACGGTCGAGGTAGTAGCCCATGAAGAGCGGCAGATCGGCACCGTCCACACCCGCTTCGGTTTGCGCGCCGATGGCGATGCCGTAGCTCATGACGTCGGCAGCGTCGCCGTCGAGATCGATCGTGACTTGCGCACCAAAGTGCCAGCGCCGCCCCGTCGAGAGCTCGATCTGCATCACCACGGGTTTGAAGTCTTTGCCCGAGCCCTTGAAGAAACCGTAATCGACCTCTGCGTCGTCGAAGAACACGGAGTCGAGCTGTGCCTCGTCGAGCCAATCGAGCGCGCGGGAGTAGCGTGCGAGGAGGTCGCGGATCGCCTCGCGCGCGCGCAACTCCGACAGTTCACGCTCCAACTTTTGCACCCGGATCAACAGTTCGTCCGTGCCATCGCTCATGCCGATTTCCTCATGGTCGTTGCCTGGAAGGAGCATGACGCTGATCGGTGGGCGCTGTCACCGCGTCACTGGGAGCGCCGCCCCGATAGCTACGCCTGAAGCTGCCCGTGTTTGTACAGAGCGAGCGCCAGAAGGCATACTTTTTGTCCTAACGCACATCCAGAGACCATCAAATGAAAGACGCAAAACAGCGTAAGTGGGCGCGCGTCCCTTCGTCTGTTCTGGCGGTACTCGCTCGACTGAACAGGTTCCGAGGTCGACTGCCTGCGGATTTCCGTTTCGACAGAACGGATGCCAATGCTCGCTGAGCAGACGGATCTCCCGGGCACCGTATGGGGGTAGGTGTTTCCCCGTGACATCGCCCGGAAGGAATCGGAGCTATCATCACGTCGAAACTGATCTTTCCCGGAGGACCACGCCATGCGCCTGACAGCTTTCATCACCGCGACTGCACTCGCCGCCACGCTCGGCGGCTGCGCGAACATGGACGAAACCCAGCGTGGCACTGCCAAAGGCGCGGGCATCGGCGCGGGAGCGGGCGCCGTGCTCGGCGCGATGATGGGCGGCTCCAGGGAGGACGCCGCCAAGGGTGCCGCGATCGGCGCGATCGGCGGCGCTATCGCGGGCAACGTCTGGTCGCACAAAATGCAGCGCCAGAAGCAGCAGATGGAAGCTGCCACCGCGGGCACCGGCGTCACGGTTTCGCAGACCGCCGACAACCGCCTGAAACTCGAGATCCCCAGCGATATCTCCTTCTCCACGGGCTCCTACGCGATACAGCCGAACTTCCGCTCGGTGCTCGACCAGTTCGCGAGCAGCCTGCAAGACAACCCCGCCACCCGCATCAGCATCGTCGGCCACACCGACAGCTCGGGCAGCGATGCCATCAACAACCCGCTCTCGGTGAACCGCGCGGCCAGCACGCGGGATTACCTCTCCTCGCGCGGCGTGAGCATGGGCAGGATGAGCATCGATGGCCGCGGCGCGCGCGAGCCCATCGCCGGCAACGAGACGCCCGAAGGCCGTGCCCGCAACCGCCGGGTGGAGATCTTCGTGGCAGAGCCGGACGGCAGCGTTCGCTGAGGCCAGTGCCTGACGCGGGGCTCAGCGCAACGAGAAGCGCGGCCCCGCATCGGCATCACCGGCGTGGATGCGGTCGATCTCTGCCAGATCGGCCGCGTCGAGCTTCCACTGCATCGCCGTGATGTTCACGTCCAGCTGATCGGCGCGGCTCGCGCCCGCAATCACCGAACTCACCGCCGGCTGCGCCAGCAGCCACGCCACCGCCAATTCGCCCACCGTGTGTCCGCGCGCCTCCGCAAAGGCGGTGTAGCGCTCGAGGCGCGTCCAGTTCTGCTCCGTGGTGATCTGGTAGTAGGCCATCGGCTTGGTCGCCAGCAGCGAATCGGCCGGATAGGGCTCGCCGCGCTTGTATTTGCCGGTGAGGAATCCACCCGCGAGCGGCCCCCACGGAATCACGCCCATCCCGTGCGCCGCGCAAGCAAGAAGGTGATCGTTCTCGATGTCGCGCTGCAGCATGTTGTAGAGCGGCTGCGAGGTGGAGAAGCCGATCAGGTTGTGATGGCGCGCCGTCCACATGGCTTCCGAAACCTGCCACGCCGCGTAATTGCTGCAGCCCGTGTAGCGCACCTTGCCCGAGCGCACGAGCTCGTCCAGCGCGCGCATGGTCTCTTCCGCCGGCGTGGACGGATCGGGAAAGTGGATCTGGTAGAGGTCAATGTAATCCGTGCCCAGACGGCGCAGGCTCGCCTCCACCGCGCGGATCACGTTGTGGCGTGAACCGCCGCGTGCGTTCGGCCGCTGGTCCACCGGCGCGCCCGAGGGCCCACCACCCATGGGCCAGCCGAACTTGGTGGCGATCACCAGATCCGCGCGCTTGCCCTTGATGGCGCGGCCCACGAATTCCTCCGAGCGGCCCATGTCGTAGACGTCGGCGGTGTCGATGAACGTGATGCCCAGATCGAGCGCGCGATCGATTACCGCGCGCGAGGCGGCCTCGTCGTGCAGCCAGCCGAAGTAATGCGTGCCGAGCCCGATGGCCGAGACCTTGAGGCCGGAGCGGCCGAGATTGCGGTAGTCCATGCGTATTCCCCCGTGTGGCCTCAGCTGTGCTGCTCGAGCGCCTGGTAGATGACGGCGCCTTCGGTCTCGCGCGGGACGGGCCAGCCTGCGAGGTGGCAGACGGTGGGCACCATGTCGATGCACCAGACGTTGCGCTCGATCTGCACGCCCTTGCGGATGCCCGGCCCGCTGAAGGCCATGAGCCCGCGCAGCGATCCGCCCTGGTAATCCGCCGTGGGCAGGTAGGGCCCGTGCTGCGAGCCGTGGTCGTGCTTCAGCGCATAGACCACATCGCCCGCCTGCTCGCCGTGGATGTTCAGGAAACGCGCGTCTTCCTTGCGCAGCGCGAAGAGCACGGGCTTGCGGCCGGAGTCCGGATCCACGTAGTCCGTGAGCGCGGTGATGATCGCCTCCTGCATCTGCCGGTATTCCTCGCCCTCGGCCACGATGCCGCCGGGCTCGCGCCCTGCGAGGTTTATGTGCACCCAACACACAGGGCGCGCCACCGCACGTGAGCGCGCAAGGTCGAT
>CAIXOY010000236.1 GCA_903921135.1 uncultured Gammaproteobacteria bacterium | reverse complement strand
GGCTATGGGCGAGCGCACCCCGCTCGCGCTGATCGATGCCGCTGCCTCCGCGCGCATGGCGGTGGCCGAGGCCATCACCAACATCGCCTGCGCCCCGATTGCCCGCCTGCAGGACGTGAAGCTCTCTGCGAACTGGATGGCCGCAGCCGGACCCCCGGGGGAGGATCAGGCGCTCTTCGATGCGGTGCGTGCCGTCGGCATGGAGTTCTGCCCGGCGCTGGGGCTGGTCATTCCGGTGGGCAAGGACTCGATGTCCATGAAAACCCGCTGGCGCGAGGGCGATGCTGACCGCAGCGTGGTGGCGCCGCTCTCGCTCATCATCTCGGCCTTTGCGCCGGTGACGGATGTGCGTCTTGCGGTCACGCCGCAGTTGTCCACCGACCAGGCCAACGTACTTGTGTTGGTGGATCTGGGCGCAGGTCGCAACCGCCTTGGCGGCTCGGCGCTCGCGCAGGTGTACGGGCAGGTGGGCGATACAGCGCCGGATATCGCACCTGAAACCCTCGGCGCCTTTTTCCGTGCGGTTCAGGCCTGCATTGCAAAGCGTTGGCTGCTCGCCTACCACGACCGCTCCGACGGCGGTCTTTTCGTCACGCTCTGCGAAATGGCGTTTGCCGGCCGCGCCGCGCTCGATATAGATCTGGCTAGCCTGCCGGGTGAGGAGCTGGTCGCGCAGCTTTTTGCGGAGGAAGCCGGCGCGGTGCTTCAGGTGCGCGCGGGCGATCTGGATGCGGTGCGCGACTGCTTCGGGCGGGAAGGCATCGGGCACTGCCTGCAGGCGCTGGGCAGCGCCTCTGCGGGCAGCGATATCGTGATCCGTTGCGAGGAGAGCCCCGTCTATCGCCGCCCCCGCCGGGAACTGCACCGCGCGTGGGCAGAACTCAGTCACCGCATGCAGCGCTTGCGTGACAACCCCGACTGCGCTGACGAGGAATTCGCGGCGCTGCTCGATGACGCCGATCCGGGCCTTGCCGCGCGTTTGGCCTTCGATCCCGCCGAGAACGTGGCCGCTCCGATGATCGCTCGCGGTGCCCGTCCACGCCTCGCGGTGCTGCGCGAGCAGGGCGTGAACGGTCAGTACGAGATGGCCGCGGCCTTCGAACGCGCCGGCTTCGATGCCTTCGATGTGCACATGAGCGACATCCTTTCGGGTGCGGTCGATCTGGCGGATTTTCGCGGGCTGGCCGCTTGCGGAGGCTTCTCCTACGGAGACGTGCTGGGGGCCGGCGAAGGCTGGGCCAAGACCGTGCTGTTCAGCCCGCGTGCCCGCGAGCAATTCGCGGCCTTCTTCGAACGGAGCGACACCTTCGCGGTGGGCATGTGCAACGGCTGCCAGATGATGTCGAACCTGCGCGGAATCATCCCCGGCGCGGCACACTGGCCGCGTTTCGTGCGCAACCTCTCGGAGCAGTACGAGGCGCGCGTGGCGCTGGTGCGCATCGAGCAGAGCCCCTCGGTGGTGCTCTCCGGCATGGAGGGCTCTCTGCTCCCCATAGTGGTCGCACATGGTGAGGGGCGTGCGGAGTTCGCGCCCGGCGAACTGGCGGCACTCGAGGGGCGGCAGGGCGTGGCACTGCGGTTTGCCGATGGCCACGGTGCCATCGCGCGGCGTTTCCCGCAGAACCCCAACGGCGCCGAGGGTGCGGTGGCCGCGGTGACCAGCGAGGACGGGCGCGTCACGATCATGATGCCTCACGCCGAGCGGGTCTTCCGCACCGTGCAGAACAGCTGGCACCCGGGCAACTGGGGCGAGGACAGCCCGTGGATGCGCCTGTTCCGCAATGCCAGAGTGTGGCTCGGATGAGCGGCTTGCCGGCTGCATTGGCGAGTGAGGGGGCTCTGTCTATAATGCCGCGCGCCCTCGAACGGCCCCGCCACGGAACGAACCCGCCCGCATGACTACTCGCTATCCCCTCTGGAAGACGCTGCTCGTCG
>CAIXOY010000235.1 GCA_903921135.1 uncultured Gammaproteobacteria bacterium | reverse complement strand
CATCACAGCCCGGAGCCCAGATGTCTGACATTCGCCCTGCCGCCACGGTGGTGTTGCTGCGCGACGCGCCGGACGGTCTGCACGTGTTGCTGCTGCGCCGCAACTCAACGCTCGGTTTCGCGGCCGGCCAGTGGGTGTTTCCCGGTGGCCGGGTGGACGACGCTGAAATTGCCGCTACCCCCGACGCGATCTCCGCCGCCCGGCTGGCCGCTGCCCGAGAGACGCAGGAAGAAGCCCAGATCTCCATCGACTCCTCCGATGAGCTCGTTTTCCATTCCCACTGGACCACGCCTCCGGTGATGCCCAAACGGTATGCCACCTGGTTCTTCGTTTGCCGCGCGCCGGCCGAGGACACCGTGACGGTGGACGGTGGCGAGATCGACGATCACCTCTGGGTGCGCCCCGCGGAGGCCATCGAGCGGCTGCGCCGCGAGGAAATCGAGATGCTCCCGCCCACCTTCGTCACGCTGACGGAGCTTGCCGCCTGCAACACGGTGGCCGAGGCGCTGGAGCGGGCCGCCCGACGCGAGGTGCCCGTCTTCGAGCCGCATTTCGTGATGCGCAAGGGCCAGCCGACGGTCTCGATCTACACCGGTGATGCCGGCTACGAGACATCCGATCCCGATATGCCCGGGCGCCGCCACCGCATGGTGATGGCGCGCGGCGACTGGCAATACCTCAACGATGGAGTGATCCCATGGTGACGCGCTGGCAGGCGGAGCAGTCGCTCTCGCCGATGGACGATTTTCCGCTGCACCAGATTGCGGACACGATCCGCAACGTGGGCAGCTCCGACCGCAATTTCTACGACCGCTACTACTTCAACATGCACAACTCGAGCGGTGAGTTGTTCATGGTGATGGGCATGGGCCAGTACCCGACGCTCGCCGTACAGGACGCCTTCGTGGCCCTGCGCAAGGGCGACACGCACCGCGTGGTGCGCGCCTCACGCGAGCTCTCGGACCGCGCCGACACTGCCGTCGGCCCTATCCGCGTAGAGGTGCTCGAAGGGCTGCAGCGCGTACGCTTCGTGCTGGAGCCCAACGAATGGGGTATCGCGATGGACGTCACCTGGGAAGGCGCGATTCCCGCCTTCCTCGAGCCGCGCCAATACGTGCGCCGCAAGGGACGCGTGTTCTTCGACTCCGTGCGCTTCGCCCAGACCGGCTGCTGGACGGGCTGGCTCGAGATCGACGGCGAGCGCATCGCCGTCACGCCCGATCGCTGGAAAGGCAGCCGTGACCGCTCCTGGGGCATACGCCCGGTGGGCGAACATGAACCCGCGGGCATCCATCAGGGCACGCACAGCATGCGCGGCATGTGGAACTACTGCCCGATGCAGTTCGATGACTACTCGATTCTCTACATCTGCAACGAACTCGACGGCGGCAAGCGCGAACTGGAAGAGGCGGTGCGCGTCTGGGCCGACCCGGAGCGCGAACCTGAATGGCTGGGCACGCCGCAGCACGAACACGTGTTCGACGAGGCTCACGAGTTTGTTGTTTCGTCCACCATCCGCTTCCCCGAGGCGCCCGGCGGCGCGCTCGAGGTGCGCTGCACGCCCATGCTGCCCATGTACGTGATGATCGGCACGGGCTACGGCTTGGACGCCGACTGGAAGCACGGCATGTACAAGGGGCCGCTGGTGGTGGAGGGCCTCACGCTCGATCACCAGCGCGACCGCGGCCGCTTCTTCGGTCTGGTCGATGCGCCCTGCCGTTTCGAGGCCGGGAACGACGTGGGCTGGGGGCTGTTCGAGTACTGTTTCATCGGCCCCTTTGCGCACTACGGCATTACGGCGCCGCTCTTCTGGAACCTGAAGCTCTAGGGGCCCGGCGCCTAGTCCGTTCGGCGCTGTTGCCCGCTTGCGGGCCGGCGCTATAGTCGCGCATCACTCACCGAAGGGAAGGGGATTTCCATGCGTCTTCAGGGCAAGGTTGCGCTCGTCACCGGCGCAGGTCTGGGTATGGGCCGGGCGATGGCCGAAACCTTCGCGCGCGAGGGCGCTGCGGTGGTCGTGGTGGATGTCACGGCGAAGGACGCGGAGGACACCCTCGCGCTGATCAACGCCCGCGGCGATTGCATGAGCGCCGTGGCGGATGTCTCGAACAGCGCGCAGGTGGCGGCCGTTTACGCGCAGGTCGAGGCGCGCTACGGGCGGCTCGACGTGCTGGTGAACAACGCCGGCATCGGCTCCGCGCCCGGGGATGGTTACGACAAGTTCTACGAGCGCATGGGCGCGATGAACGAGCAGCTTGCGCGTGGCGAAACGCCCACCGTGCACCTCGATCACACCATCGACATGCAGGATGAAGGCTGGCAGAAGGTCGTCGACATCAACATGAACGGCACCTTCTACAACTGCCGTGAGGCCATCCGCCTGATGATCAAGTGCGGTGCCAAAGGCTCGATCATCAACATCTCCAGTACATCAGCGCTGAACGGCACCGGTGCGGTGCACTATTCGGCTTCCAAGGCCGCCGTGCTGGGGCTCACGAAATCGCTCGCGCGCGAACTGGGCGGCCGCGGCATCCGCGTGAATGCCATCTGCCCGGGCGCCACCAACACCCGCATGATGGCGGGCATCAGCCCGGATTACGCGAAACAGATGGTCGCCTCCATTCCGCTCGGGCGGATGGGCGAGCCGCAAGAGGTCGCGAACACCGCGCTCTTCCTCGCGAGCGAGGAGGGGTCCTATTTCACCGGGCAGACGCTGGCCGCCAACGGCGGCTGGCAGATGCTCTGAGTCGCGCAGCATCCTAAGGAGAGACCTCATGGCAGCCAGACTCGACGGCAAGGTCGCGCTCATCACCGGCGGCGGCACCGGCATCGGCGCGGCCACCGCGCAGCGCTTCGCGGAGGAGGGCGCGCTCGTGATTGTCGCGGGCCGGCGCATCGAGCCGCTGGAGCAGGTGGTGAAGCTGGTGCAGGAGACGGGCGGCGCGGCGGAAGCCGCGATCCTCGACGCCGGCAATATGCAGGCTTTCGCGGATCTTGCGCAGGACATCGAGCGCCGCCACGGCCGCCTCGACATCCTCGTGAACAATGCCTATTCGATGGTCGGCGGCATGATCGCCTACACGAGCGCGGAGGACTGGCACGCCAACTTCCGCACCTCCCTTGACGGTACTTTCTACGGCACGCGCGCGGTGTTCCCCGTGATGGAGCGCCAGAAGCGCGGCGCCATCGTGAACCTGTCTTCCGTGTGCGGTGTGCTGGGCGCGATGTACACGGCGGGCTACGGTGCAGCCAAGGCGGGTGTGATCAGCTTCACGCGCACTGCGGCACTTGAGGGTGCGCCGCACAACATCCGCGTGAATGCCGTGATCCCCGGCGTGGCCATGACCCCGGGCACGGAAGCGGCGTTGCCCACGCGCGCCGCGCAACTCGCCACCGCTGCGGGCATTCCGCTGCGCCGCATCGCCGATCCCGTAGAGGTGGCGAACGCCGTGCTCTTCCTTGCGTCGGACGAAGCGTCCTACATCACCGGCACGCAGATCGTGGTCGACGGTGGCAAGACCTGCGAGCTGGCCACCGGTGCGGCCTCCATGGACGACTTCGACGCAGCCTGAGGAGCACGCATGAGCAACGACACGGATCT
>CAIXOY010000234.1 GCA_903921135.1 uncultured Gammaproteobacteria bacterium | reverse complement strand
GCACCGTGCACCGTGGGGAAGTGGGCCCAGTCCGCCATGTTGTCGACGAGTTCGCGGGCGTTGGTGTGGATGGTCATCTTCTCGATGTGCCATGCAGACCAGTCCGGGCTGAAGCAGTGCTCTTCACGCGGGGGGCGCTGCTCTTCGATGGGCGGGAGGTTTTCCGGGTCATTCCAGACGAAGAGCAGGTGGTTTTCTTCCAGTGTGGGCCAGGACTTGATCAGGGCTTTCGCGGGGATTCGGTTCGCGTAGGGGATGTGGTCGCAGCGCCCGTCCGGCCCCCAGCTCCATGCGTGGAAGGGGCAGACGATGGAGTTGCCGCAGACCTTGCCCTTGGCGAGGTTGCCGCCCATGTGCGGACAGAAGGCGTCCATGACCCGCACCACGCCGTCTTCTCCGCGGTAGGCGACGAGGCGCGTACCGAAGTAGTTCAGCATCTGCGGCTCGGCGGTGTAATCGGAGGCAAGCCCGAGGCAATGCCAGCCACGGGCGTAGCGCTCGGGGATTTTCGCGGACTCGATGCGGTAGGGCGTGTCTTCGGCGTGGGTCATGGCGGCGGCCCCTGGCGTCAGGTGATGGGAAGCGGCGAACGATAGTGTCTTCAGGCCGAAGCAGGCATGGTCCGAACGGGTGATTGCGCGGCGCTCTGTCCGGCCAAGCGGCCGAAGAAAGTCGCGTCACCGATGGACATGCCGCTCGAATAGCCCGCACCCGAGCGCGGCAGGCCACAACTGTTGCGGCCAGCGCTGAAGAGCCCCGCGATCGCGTTGCCTTCCTCGTCCAGTACCTCGCCGGTGGCGCGCGCTCGGAGCCCGCCCAGCGTGAACACGGGGAAGAAAGCGCCCGAGCCCGGCGTGACCTCGCAGGCGGCGTAGGGGCCTTCGAGGGGGCGCACGTAGTCGGCATGTTTGCGGAACAGCGGGTCACCGCCCTCACGCGCATGGCGGTTGTAGACGCGGATCGTGTGGGCGAGCGTGTCGGGCGCCATGCCGAGTTCGGCTTCCAGTTCCTCGACCGTATCGCCGGTCGCGGTCACGTTGAACCCACCGAGCGGAGGGCGGTTGAAGTCGCCCATGTGTCCGGCGTCCACGATCATGAAGTGCCGCTCCGGGTAGCGCTTGAGGATCGCCTCACCCATGCGTCCGTGGTAGCAGTCTTCGTTGATGAAGCGCTGCCCGCGGCTGTCGACCATGATGGCCTCGACGAAACTTGCCGGCGGGTAGAAGGGCAGGCAGACGAAGCCCTCGTTCATGTTCATGCTGGCACCGCCCGCGCCAAGGCCGATGCGTATACCCGAGCCGTCGTCATTGGGGTTGCCGTTCAGCGTGGTGTGGTGCTGAAGCCACGGAGCGTGCCGGGAAACCATATCGGTGTTCATGATGAAACCGCCGGCGCAGAGCACCACGCCGCGGCGCGCGGCTACCGTGATGTCGCGGCCTTCGCTGCGGGCCACGACCCCCACAACCTGCCCCTCGTCATCCAGGATGGCCGAGCGTGCGCGCATATCGCACAGGATGCGAACGCCTCTGGCGGTGGCCGAGGCGATCAGTTTCTCCATCAGCATGCTGCCACCGCCTTCGCCCATCGCCTGGCCCTTGTGGCCACGGGGCACGGGTGCCGCGTACTCGGCAAAACCGGTGCAGGCCTCGTTACCGGTGTAGATCAGGCACTGGTCGCCGGGGGTGTTGGTGTTCTTCTTCGGGTAGTACTCGTGCTTGAACACCATGCCCTGCGCCAGAAGCCAGTCGTAGTGCCTGAGGCTGCCGTCGACGTAGAGGCGCACGCGTTCGGGATCGGCATTGGGGCCGCTCGCGCGGATCAGGTACTCGTACATGTCTTCGGGCGTGTCGCTGAAACCGCAGGCGGTCTGCACGGGTGTGCCGCAGCCCATGTAGATCAGGCCGCCAGCCATGGCCGTGGTGCCGCCGCCGGCGCTGGCGGCTTCGAGCACGATCACTGACGCCCCGGCCTCCGCCGCTGCAATCGCGGCGCTCGCGCCTGCCGCTCCGCAGCCCACCACCACTACATCAGCGACAAGGTCCGGGCGCTCGCCGGGTTGAAGACGGCGCGGATGCGCTGCGCTGCTCTGGCTCATGGTGGCGGCTCCCGGGCTGAAGGCTGGAGCGATAGCCTAGCCCACTCTGCCGTCCAGATACTGCCTGGCCGCGTT